>JAISXC010000013.1 GCA_031270875.1 Desulfovibrio sp. | reverse complement strand
GCCCGGCGTCCATACGGGGGAGGCTATGGGAAAAGATTGCATCCGCCTAAATTACAGTATGCAGGCGAAAAATGAAGAAAAAAATGGTCACGCGCTTGAGTCACGTTTCCCTTTTTTTTTCTATAACGCTATGGAGTAATTACTGAAAATTGTAACAGTGGCCCGGAATTTTTTTTGCTTTCCTCAAAGCTGGACATCCGGCAAAGCCGCGTCCAGGTTGCAATGCCTCGCCACCGTTTGAGATGTGGTACCCGCTGTGGCAACCACTCTGACCGGCATACCATGCGCATCCACGGCCAAGTGTATTTTGTGGTGTCCTCTTATAACACAAAACTCGTGTAGACACTATCTAGCGTCGCCTGCCCTATTCGGGCAATATCCCGCATTTTTTTGATACCCCTTCACGCAGGGGGGCAAGAAGGCGTTCCGTCTGCAGCGCGGCATTGTACTCCTGAGCCACTATCTGCTTGGCTTCTTCCCGTATGAAGGCCAGTTTCGGCGCCCGCTCAAGCACGCCGGTCACGATTTCGGCAATGGCTCCAGGTTCCGCGCAATCACATAAAAAACCGTTTTTACCGTGCTCCAGAACTTCTCTTACCGGCGCCGTATCCGAACAAATCACAAGGGACCCGCAGGCCATGGCTTCCAGAAAGCCTGTGGACAAGGCGTGAGGGGCCGTCAGGTACACATGGACGGTCGAGGCCCGCAGCATCTGACGATACTTGCTGAGCGGACGCACGCCAAGCAGGTGCAGGCGCGAACGCGCCCCGTCGGACAGAGGAATGCCCGCAAGCACCTGACGATGCTTTTCCGCTTCCTCCCGCCGTATGCTCTCCCCGCTCTGCCGCAACTTGCTGCGACGGTCCGGCCAAAGCATGAGAACATGGCAATTTGGCCTTGCGGCCAATATTTGGGGGACAGCCTGCAAAAACTGGGAGAAGCCTCGCGACTGATCCCAGTACGGACCGGAAAAACTGACAATTTCAGCGGCATTTGCGAGACTGAGGCGGGTTGTCTCATCGACAAAGGACTCAGGCTGCGTGGATGAAAAAAAGGCGGTGTTGATCCCGTGACGGATCACCTGAAGTTTTTCGGCCAAAAAATCCGGGTAGTGCGACTTTTGCCATGCGGAGGAGGTGAAGGCGAAGTCGCAGTCTCCCAGCGCGTTGTATTCCCAGAGGTTGCGCACTCTGGCGGGCGCAAACTCGGCGGGGGTAATATCATGCTTGAAAAACGTCTGTTGGCCGCGCGTGTAAAACCAGTCCGCCTCAATGGCATAAAAGGCGTCCGGAAAAATATCCCTGACAAAAAGGGAGCCGGGCATGGAAGAGGAAGCGCAGATCAGGTCGGGCGCATAACCGTCCTTGCTCAGAAGCAGCAAGGCATTGCCGGCTCTGGCGGCGCGCCTGTACCGCAGAACCAGATCATTCTCAACCGGGTCATGCGTTGTGTGCTTCAGCGGCGGCGCCAGACGCAGGCGGCGGACATTTGCCCGTGCCGATTTCTGGCCGGCTTCCGAGAGGAAAAGAATGGTATTTTCTGGCTGTATGCCAAAGGCATGCACCAAAAGTCGAAAAGAACCGGGAAAGGTTCTGTGGAGAAAAAGAATGCGCATGTATCCCCTCCAAAAACAGGCTAGGGTGTCGCGTCCGCCAGTTCGCCGGAAAGAAGCCTCTTCAGGAAAACACTCCCCTGTTCTGACTTGAGAAAATCAATAAGCGCCTGCACTACCCTGAGATCATATTTATATGGCTTTGCGGTAAGCACGTTTATCGCCTGCTGCGTGTCCAGGGCCGAACGATAGGAGCGCGGCCGCATCAAGGCGCAAAACGTGTTCGCCACCGCGAGGATTTTCGCATTCAGGGATATTTGCTCATCCTTCAGGCCGGCGGGATATCCCGAACCGTCTATGCGTTCGTATATCTGAACGATGGCTTCCAGTACGGGGATGCCGAACTCTATTCCCTCAAGGGCGTTACGGGCATATTCCACGTGCTTTTTCAACCGGGCGCGCTCTTCGTCACTCAGTTTGTCGGATTTGGTCAGCAACTCCCTCGGCAACTGAATCATGCCAATCTGCGAGAGGCTCGCCGCCGTGCGCAATGTCGCCAATGTCACATCGTCGCCTTTATCCAGATAACGCGCCAGCGCGACAGCCAGTTTGGCCGTGAACGAAGACTGTCCGCACAGATAGGGATCCACCGCCTCAATGGCGCGCACAAAAACGGCGACAGTCTGGGTGATCATGTGTTGCGCCCGCCGCTGCGCCATAACCAGATCCATAATATCATTGTAGACGGATACGACACCCAGAATCACGCCGCTTTCACCGCAGAAAGGCGAGCAGGAAGTGAGAAAATGCCGTGGCGCCCCCTTGATGGGCAGCACTTCCGTAAAGCTCGCCAATTTTTTTGACTGATATACGGCCTGGGTATGGGTGACAAGGCTTCTGGCCATGTCCGCATTCAGATTTCTGTAAGAAAGGCCGGTCAAATCCGGCTGGCTCAATCCTGTCATCTGCACGTAACTCTGGTTGGCGTAATAGATAACGCCGTTCAGGTCATTGAGGATAATACCGGCGGAAAGGGCGGAATTTACGCCATCCATGATCTGCTTTTGCTGGTTGACTATCTGGTAGAGATGGCGCATTTCATCGGCAATGGCGCGCTCGCGGCGCCCCAATGCCCACCACCAGAGAGCCACAAGAACAATGGCGGCAAGGGATACCAAAAGAACGCCGATGATAAT
>JAISXC010000006.1 GCA_031270875.1 Desulfovibrio sp. | reverse complement strand
TCCCCGCCGCCGGGGCCCATGTCCAGAACATGGTCGGCCGCGAGTATCATGTCGGTGTTGTGCTCAATCACCACCACGCTCGCGCCTTTGTCCACCAGGGCGTGCAGCACCTTGATGAGTTTGCCCACTTCGTGCATGTGCAGTCCGGTGGTCGGCTCGTCCAGAATATACATGCTGCCGGGCAGGGATTTTTTGCCCAGCTCCCGCGAAATTTTGATCCTCTGGGCTTCGCCCCCGGAAAGGGTGGTGGCCGGCTGCCCCAGGCGCAGATATTCCAGGCCCACCTTTTCCAGTACGGCGAGACGCCGCTCAAGACCCTGATAATTCTCAAAAAGCTCCCGCGCCTGGTGTACGGTCAAATCCAGAACATCCGCGATATTGAGGCCCTTGTAACGCACTTCCAGGGTTTCGTGGTTGTAGCGTCTGCCCTTGCACACGTCGCAGGTGACGTAGACGTCCGGCAGAAAGTGCATCTCCACGCGCACCTGGCCGTCGCCGCCGCAGGCCTCGCAACGTCCGCCGCGCACGTTGAAGCTGAAGCGCCCCGGGGCGTAGCCGCGTCGCTTGGCGTCCTGAGTCATGGCGAAGATATGGCGTATTTCGTCGAAAATTTTGGTATAGGTGGCCGGATTGGAACGGGGCGTACGGCCGATGGGCGTCTGGTCAATGGCGACCAGGCGTTCGATGGCCTGTCCGTCAGCGTAGTCGAGGCCGCCTATGCTGCCAGGCTGATCCACGCGCAGGCCAAGGCCGATGGCCAGGTGTTTGTACAGGGTGTCCACCACCAGAGAGCTTTTTCCGGAACCGGAAACCCCGGTCACGCAGGACAGCACGCCGAGGGGGATGCGACAGTCAATGCCGCGCAGGTTATGGGTGGTTATGCCGCGCAGCACAATTTCTCCCCGCGCCTCGCGGCGCTCCTCCGGCAGAGGGATGCTCACGTCCCCGCGCAGATAGCGGGCCGTGAGAGTGTCGGCCGAATTGACGAGTTCTTCCACCGTGCCCTGGAACATGATTTCTCCGCCTTGGGAACCGGAGCCGGGGCCAAGCTCAATCACAGTGTCGGCCGCGCGGATGGTGGCTTCATCGTGTTCCACCACCAGCACGGTGTTGCCGCGTTCCTTCAGGGAGCGCAATGTGCTCAGCAGGCGCTGATTGTCGCGCGGGTGCAGGCCGATGGAAGGTTCGTCCAGCACGTAGGTCACGCCCACAAGGCCGGAGCCGAGCTGGGAGGCCAGCCGTATGCGCTGGGCTTCGCCGCCGGAAAGCGTGATCATGGAGCGGTCCAGGGAGAGGTATTCCAGCCCGACATTGAGCATGAAGGACAGACGGCGCGTGAGTTCCTTCAGCAGCGGCTCGGCGATGCGTTCACGCATGCCGTCAAAGACGCGATTCTGCAGCCATGCGAGAGCCCGTTCCACCGAAAGGGAACAAAATTCCGCGATGTTCAGACCATCCACGCGCACGGCGAGAGCTTCAGGCTTGAGACGCGCCCCCTTGCAGTCCGGACAGCCGGTGGACTGCCGGAAGCGGGCCAGTTCTTCCCGCCAGGCATCGCCGTACTGCATGCCCGCCTCAAGCAACGGGATAACGCCGGGCCAGCGTTTGGCCATGTTGGCGCAGTCAATGCGGGATTTTTCCCGCAGATGGACAAAGTGCTCGCTTTGATAGTCTCCCGCGGCGCCCAGGGCCACATTGCCGCCCATCCAGTTGCGGCGCAGGCCGAGGGAGGATCTGGCGGCCCTGCCGCGCTCGTCCTCCCCGTAAAAGAGGGCCGCCAGAGCCTCGTCGGAAAATTGGTCCAGGGGCGCGGACAGGCTGAAGGCAAAGCGCCTGCTCAGGGCCGCGAGCGCGGTTTCATAACGGGCAAGGGTTTTGCCGCCCCAAGGCAGGAGGGCGCCCGTTTTGAGGGAAAGGCCCCTGTTGGGCGCGATGAGGCGCGGTTCGAAATAGTCTATGGTGCCCAGGCCCACGCAACGCGGGCAGGCCCCCTGGGGGCCGTTGAAGGAAAAAAGCTGCGGGCTTGGCGCAGGCAGGGAAATGCGGCAGTGCGGGCACACGGAGGTGGTGGAATGGACGGTGTCGCCGCTGGTCCCCCTTGTCCTTGCCGTGTCCGGCTCGTGCAGAATCAATCTGCCCTCGCCGCAACGCAGGGCAAGTTCCACGGAGTCTGCAAGGCGGCTGCGCAGGCCTTCCCTGGCCACAAGGCGGTCCACCACCAGATCAACGGTGTGTTTTTTGTTTTTGTCCAGAGTTGGGACATCGTCCAGAGTGTGAAATACGCCGTCCACACGCACGCGGGCAAAGCCTTCGGCCTTGAGTTTTTTGAATTTTTCCGCGTGGGTGCCTTTTTGCAGTTCCACCAGCGGCGCGATGATCATGAATTTCGCGCCCTCGGGCAGGCCGAGAATATCGCTGATGATTTCATCCGCCGAGCGGGCTTCAATGGGGCGGCCGCAGGAGGGGCAGTGCATGTGCCCGAGCCTCGCGAAAAACACGCGCAGAAAATCGTGGATTTCGGTCACCGTGCCCACGGTGGAGCGGGGATTGCGCGAAACGCTCTGCTGTTCCAGGGAAATCGCCGGGGAAAGTCCTTCGATTTTTTCCACATCCGGCTTGTCCATCTTGGGCAGAAACTGCCGTGCGTAGGCCGAGAGGGATTCCACATAGCGGCGCTGGCCTTCGGCATAGACAATGTCAAAGGCCAGCGTGGATTTGCCGGAACCGGACGGACCACAGATCACCACCAGTTCGTCGCGGGGGATGGTGAGGCTGATGTTTCTGAGATTGTGCTGCCGGGCTTTTTCAATGCGGATGCCGCGTTTGCTGCTGTCCATCGGAATTCCTTCTCGCTTCCGGGCAAGGGAATATGGTTTGACAAGCCGCGAAACCGGTGTAAGCATTTCCGGCGGGCCTTTTCTCATGGAGCGAAATCATGGAGAGTATGTAAGGCCTGAAATCCCGTTTGGCAAGCGCCGGCGGAAAGCCCGCCGCCCGCGCGATACGGAATGCTCCATGCTGCTGAGCCTTGTCACGTACACCTATAATGATCACGATTTCGCGCTGGATTTGCTGAAGATAATTCCGTCGTTCGCGCGTCCGAATGAAATCATTGTGGTGGACGACGGGTCGGCCGTTCCTTTTCCGGCGCCGGATGGCGTGCGCGTTGTGCGTTCGGAGAGCAATCGCGGCCCCGCCCAGGCCAAGCGTCTGGGCATCGGCGCCGCGCGGGGGGATGTCGTGCTTTCCCTGGATTGCGACATTCGTCCGCACCGGCGCTGGCTGCACAATGCCCTGCCGCTGCTGGCCGATCCGAAGGTGGCGCTGGTCGGCGCCACCATCATACCGGCTCTGGCGGACAACTATCTCTCCCGCGCCCGCAGCGTGGTGTTGAGGCCCGAGAAAAAAACCCGTCAAACGCGCATAGTGGCGGCGGGGATATGGCTGTTTTTGAAAAAAATGTGGAGGCAGCTCAACGGGCTTGACGCATACGTCGGCAAAACGCACGAGGACGTCTGGTTTTCCCTGAAAGCGGGATACGCCGGATTCTGTCTTTTGCGGGCCGACACATACCCGGTTTATGAAAAACGGCGCTTACACAGGCTTCAGTACATCCGCAGGCATGTCAGATACGGTCTCTGCTCCCGTTTCAGGAAGGCGATACAGCGAGAAGAGGCCCCGCCGGCCCTTGTTCTGCGCAATGATCTGATGAAGGCCCTCCAGTATTGCCGGAAAAGCGGCGAGTGGGCTTTTCTTTATATTGAGATCGTCAGGATTGTCGCTTACATCGCGGAATCTGCGGATTTTTTGGAAAATTCGGCCGTGTCCGACAAAGCGGCGGTGACGGGCGGCCCCGCGATTGCCACCGCCCTGCGTTTTTTTCGGCCCTATCCGGCCCTGTCGGCTCTCATGCGGGAAGATCTGGCCGCGCTGGGTTTTTTCCCCTCCGGGGCGGACGCAGGCACCTCTTCATTCCCCTATCTGGAAAATATTTTCACTTCAGCGCTTCCGGCGGAAGCGCTGACGGAACTTGACGCATCATGGCCTGAAAAGCTGCGGCAAGAGGATAGGGAAAAGCAGTATGATTTTCACTATATAACCTCAGGCATCGTCAGCGGGGGCTGATTTTTTTGCCGGCTGGGTCGCCATGCGGAAAAATACCGGTTTTTCTTTTGTGGAATTGGAGAAGAAGCTGTCCGTGGAAGCCAGAAAAGCCCTGGAAGCTTCTCTCACTCCCGAGGCCGCGCGACGATACAGGGGCTGCCTGCTCTTCATGGACAGGCCCCACAAGGCCGACGACAACGCCGAGCATTTGTACCGCTGGTGCAGGAACAACACGCCGTTGCGGGACAAACTGTACTTTGTTCTCGCCCGCGACTCCGCGGACTGGAAACGTTTGGCGGAAGAGGGCTTTCATCTTTTGCCGTACGGAAGGCATCAGCATCTTCAGGCGCTTTTTCACGCGGCCTGGCTTGTATCTTCCCATATCGGCAAGGCGGTGCTCGCCCCGGCCGGGATATGCGCTTTCTGGCTTTCCAGATACAAATTTGCCTTTCTGCAGCACGGCGTCACCAAGGATGACATTGCGGCCTGGCTGAATCATTACCACATAGACCTGCTCGTCACGTCAGCGCGGCGGGAATACGATTCCATCACAGGCGGCGGCTACAGGCTGACGGCGAAGGAAACCGTTCTCGCCGGAATGCCGCGCCATGACGCTCTCCTGCAAAAGGCGGCGCGCGCCGGGCCCGCGCGGAAGGTGCTTTTTTGCCCCACATGGCGGATGCATCTGCAACAAACGGAAAATATTTTTCGGAACAGCGACTGTTTCACGGCCTGGAACGCGCTGCTCAATGATTCCGGACTCAACCGGGCCGCGCTGGAGAGCGGAACAAAACTGCTGTTCCTGCCGCATCCGCAACTTGAGGCTTTTTTGCACGCGTTCGCTCCCGGTCCGGCTTTTTCCGCGATATCCTGGCGCAGGCTGAAATCCGTGCAGAATTTACTGGCTGACGCCGCAATGATGGTGACGGACTATTCCTCCATAGCCATGGACTTTGCCCTGTTGAATCGCCCGATCCTTTACTGTCAATTTGACGAGAATCCGCCTTTTTTTCAGGGCCATTTCACAAAGCCGGGATACTTTCAGTATGAAACGGACGGATTTGGCCCGGTAACGCGCACGGTTGAAGACGCGGCATCCGGAATTGTCGCTTTCATGAAGAACGGTTTCGCGCAGAACCGGGTATACGCGGACAGGGCCGCGGCTTTTTTCACCCTGCGGGACGGGCAAAATTGCCGCAGGGTGTGGGAGGAAATCCTCCTGCGTTCCTGATTGCCGGAACAGGCGGGCCGCTTTTCAGGGCATGATGGGCGCGATGTCGAGCGAGGCGAAGTTTTCCGCCCAGTCCAGTTTGCTGAGCACGCCGGGCATGATTGCTCTCTGCGCGACGGGCTTGAGCTTTTGCGCCCTGGCCGCGCTCTCGCGCAGCAAGGGGAGAAGCTCGCCGACTTCCGGCCAGGCGGCGGAGAACAGCAGGGGATGGGCTTCCCGCATTTTTTTGCTGCCGTAGTCAGTGGTAACGGTGGGCATGCCGAAGAGGGCCATTTCCAGCGGCGGGTAGGAGGGGTGGGGCGATATCATGAGAGAAAGCCCGACATGGGCTTTGGCGAGCAGGGCGATATAGTCATGTATGGGCAGGCGCCCCAGACTTTTCAGCACGGCTCCGTCGGCAAGGGCGATATCCCCGTGCGGCAGGCCGACGCTCAGGGGCAGAAAGCGCCGGCGTCCGGACGGAGGCAGGCCGGAAAAGAAACGGCCCAATGTTTCAACCCCCAGTTCAAAACAGTTTCGCGCCAGTCCGGGCCGTCCGTAGAAGAGAATGATAGTCTGCCCGCCGCCCTTTGGCGGAAGGCGAAAATCGGTTTTTTGCAGCCAGCCGGCGATATCCCTGTTCAGGGAAGGGGTGAGCACATATTCTCTGGCAAAGGAGTGGCCGTGTTTTTTCAGATGTTCGGCCAGCCAGCCCGAGTTGACAACCGCGTGCGTGAGTTCGCCGCGGGCGTAGCTTTTGAGCGTGAGGGCGTGCTTTTGTCCGAGAGG
The DNA here is from genome assembly GCA_031270875.1 of Desulfovibrio sp. The sequence continues at coordinate 4,984 of JAISXC010000006.1, read as the reverse complement.
GGAAAAGGAAGGCTCATAATCCTGAATGAAATAGTAAAAGGGCAGCGCCGGCAGGGCGTGCTCCAGCCGCGCGTTGTGCGCGGCTTCCCAGAATGCGAAGCCGGGCCAGTAGGTGACAAGAAAAACGTCTCCGCAATGGCAGGGCAACGGCTCGTCCGATGTGGCAAAGAAACACTCGGCGGCGCCGATGAGCCGATGCGGGCGGGCGTTGTTCCGCCGGAAGCGGGCCTCGTCGTCATAGAGGGAGACAAAGCGGCAGGCGCCGTATCGGGGCGCCAGATGCCGCGCAAGTTCAAGCGCCGAGGCCATGCCGCCGAAGGCAGCGTCTTCCGCCAGGCCGGGCAGGATGACGTTCAGGCGGCTTTGACCGGGAGACGGGGAAAAAGCGACTGAAGCCATGCGGCGGTGTATAAAATTATTTGCAATTATTGTAAATTGGTTTATTTTGAAGATGCCGTTCTGCGAAGAACATTGCCGCGTGAAATAATGGCGGAGCCACTGATTTCCGGCGTCAAAGCGTTTCCCTGTTAACCCCCGCATGGTTTTCAGCGTTTGCGTGCCATATCGCCATCGTAAAAGCTTGTTCCCTTGTTTTTGCCGCGCATTCGATTCAGACGGAAAATCCACCTGTTTTCGTTGATTCAGGCGATGCGCTTCCTGGTAAAATATATGGGAAAATAGAGTTATTATCTTTACATTGATCAGAAAAAAATTGGCTGAGGATATAATTATCTGTTGCTCGTGCAATAAAATAGTAAAAATCAGTTGACATTGTAAAAAATAATCATATATTGATTTTAATAACAGCTCAATACGGTTGATTTACATCTGTAATACGTCCGAAAATAGACAATTGAGCGTGTGTAATAGTAGTTTGGAGGGATTATGTCTTCTGCGACAACTCAATTAGCCCAGGTTATCAGCATCCGTTTTGCGCCGGATATGCTGGCTCGTCTGGACGAGGCGGCGGCTCACAGGGCCTGCACGCGATCTGAAATCATAAAGGAGGCGGTGGCTGGCCACCTTGACAATTTGTTCTGGTTTGACAAGGCCGTCCGTCAGGGACTGGACGACTTGCGGGCCAATCGCGTGGCCTCTCACGCGCTGAGCAAAAAATGCCTGGAAGGGGGGAACGATAATGATAGTTTGGTCAAAATCCGCATGCGCTGATTTGAAGAAGACCGCGGCCTTTTTTACAGGGCGGGGGAATCCGGAACTGGGCAGGAAAATCGTTTCGCATATAGGGCTGGCCGCCGAGCGGCTTGCGCGGTTTCCGCTGACCGGCAGAAAAGGAAGGGTGGAAGGAACGCGCGAGCTGCCGATGCCGAGAATACCCTATCTGATGGTATATGTTTTCGAAAAATCCCACAAAATCGAAATAGTAAGAGTCCTCGCCACAGACGGCCTGTGGCCCGCATCCCTGCTCTCCCCGGAACAGGCGGAATAGGCCGGGCGGCCATTTGACGCTTCCGGCCGGGGGTCGTATGCTCATCGTGAGGGGCCGATATGCTGATAGACAAACTGCAGCCGCTTACCGACATTTTTGACTGGCTGCACCAGACATGGGAGCGGCCGGGCACGCAACGCCGCGTGGCGCTGTTTATTTTTTGGGTCTATGTGTGCGCCCTCATCGGCATTGAGCTGAACCGCCAGAGTCTGCTGCCGCCAAGGCTTGCCGTTCTGACGCCGCTCAGCCACTTCGCCGCGATTCATCTCGCCTTTACGTTGATTCTGGGGCTGGAAGTCATGGGGCTTATTCTCTCAATTTCCAGTTCCATTTCGCGTTCCGTCGGCAAGCAGTTCGAAATACTTTCCCTCATTCTGCTGCGCAATGCCTTCAAGGAGCTTTCCACACTGCCGGAGCCGGTTTCGGTGGTCAACAATTTGCAGCCCATCCTGCACATTGGCATTTCAGGCCTGGGCGCACTGTGCGTTTTTGCCTGTCTGTGCGCCTACATGCGTCTGGTCAGGCCGCAACGCTTCATTCACAGGCCGGAAATGCGCATGCGCTATGTGATGAGCAAAAAGCTGCTGTCGCTGACGCTTTTTGCGATTTTTTCCGGTTTTGCCATGCGGGACGCCTGGCTGTTTTTCCACGGCGGAATCAGCCATAATTTTTTTGAAACCATTTATACAGTGCTTATTTTTGCCGACATCGCCCTGGTGCTCATTGCCCAGCGGTATATGCCCACTTTTCAGGCGGTGTTCCGCAATTCCGGCTTCGTCATCGGCACGCTGCTCATGCGGCTGGCCCTGTCCGCGGAACCCCCGTGGGATACCGTGGTCAGCATCAGCGCCGCCCTCTATGTGCTGGGGTTGACTTGGGTGACCAATTATTTTTTGCGTTCGCCGGGTTGCGGGGGGAAAAGGACAATCCCGCCAGAGTGAAATACCCGCGAACGCCGGCTGTCAGGAGTTGGCGGCTTTGAGCATGTCTTCCACCTGGGAAAGCGTGGGCGTCGCTCCGTCTTCAATGCCGCAGATGGCGCGTACAGCCAGCATGAGAGCGTCAAAGCCCAGCGTGATTTCCGCGGTGCCGTTGAAAATGATGCAGGAATCCCCGCGCACGGCGAGACGGTAGGCATGGCGGCTGTGTTCGTCGCCGTTTTTGCGCACAATATAATACACCTGCTCGTTGCTGTCCGTCACATAAAGCTTCTGGCGGGTGAAACTTCCGCTTTCCTCGTCATACCAGGAGCATTCTGAAAAAAGACGCCCGCGGAACTGAATATCCGCGCCGTTATCATGCTTCAGGCAGATATCTTCCATGTTGTTTTCCGAGCTCATTGAGTCCCTCCGCCGCCAAAGGCGCTTTGTGCGCAAGATGGGTTGCAGCTATGGGGCAAAGCTAGCACCGTCGGTGAAGACTTGTCAAGAACCGCAGTGGAAAAACAGCAAGATCGCATAAAAAAATTTTTTACTTTTTTATAACAACCGAATATTGCAAGATAAAAAAATATATTTTTTCTAGATTTTTTTTTGCGGTTTTCTCGAAAATGTTGAGGCCGGAGCGGGGGATGAAACTATGCCTGCGCCGCCTGTTGCGCTGCCCGCAGGCGATGGTATCGGCGGGAGAGGGAGCGCTCTAAAGGCGGCTGTGCCATTCGTTCAAGGGGGGCAGATTTTTTGTCACGCCGGGGCTTCGCATTGCGGTTTTAAAGTTTTTCTTTAGAAGCAGTACATTAATTCATATATCCCAAAGTGTTTATTAAAAAAATTTTAGTTGCGTTTTTGGAGAAAACCCTGCATGCCGGGCTCGCTTTTGCCGAAACACAAACGTACGTTGACAGCCGTAAAAAAAGGGCGTTCCATAAAGGCGTTGGCGCGCTCCAGAATTTCTGTGTTCAGCAGATGCAGCTCCTGAAGGGCTATGGAATCAGGCGCGCCTATGAGCAGCAGATTCCGGCGCACGCCCAGCGGCAGGGCCAGGGGCGCCAGCTCCTGCCCCATGACCATGCTCCAGTTTTTCCACAGTTGTATCAGGCGGGCATGCTCCGGCCCCGCGCCAAGGGCGCTGAACACGGCGTCCAGCACCGCCGCGGCATGGAGAGGGGCGTCAAGTTTTTTGCGTTTGCGCGGTGCTTTCATCACAACACTAGGGCTCATTGTCCGCAGGGGCTTCGCGCCGGGCGCATTGACTCCGTCGTGCCGCTCTGTTACCAATATACATGAATGCTATATCCCATTTCATGCAAGGAGACAAGTGATGGTCAAACCGCTGGATTTAACCCTGCCCTGCAAGGTGGCGGATATCGGGCTGGCGGATTTCGGCATCAAGGAGATGCAGCTTTCCGAACGCGAGATGCCGGGACTTATGGAGTGCGTCAGAAGATACGAGGCGCAAAAACCCCTCAAGGGCCTGCGCGTTACCGGCTCGCTTCACATGACCGTACAGACGGCCATGCTGATCAAAACCCTGCATGCCCTCGGCGCGGATCTGCGCTGGGCCTCGTGCAACATTTTCTCAACCCAGGACCACGCCGCCGCGGCAGTCGCGCAACAGGGTCTTGCGGCGGTCTTCGCCTGGAAGGGAGAAAGCCTGGAGGAGTACTGGTGGTGCACGGAAATGGCCCTGACTTGGCCGGACGGCTCCGGGCCGGATCTCATTGTTGACGACGGCGGCGACGCTACCCTGCTCATTCACAAGGGCGTGGATGTGGAAAACAACCCGGTCCTGCTCGAAGAGAGCACCGACAACAGGGAGTTCGCCTGCGTGCTGGAGCGTCTGGCCCTGCGCCACAGGGAAAACCCCGGGCACTGGCGGAATGTCGCGGCGCGCGTGAAGGGCGTTTCGGAAGAAACCACAACCGGCGTGCATCGACTTTACCAGCTTGAAGCGGCCGGGCGTCTTCTTTTTCCGGCCATCAACGTCAACGATTCCGTCACCAAGTCCAAATTCGACAATCTGTACGGTTGCCGCGAGTCTCTGGCGGACGGCATCAAGCGCGCCACGGACATCATGGTGGCTGGCAAGTGCGTGTGCGTTATCGGCTATGGCGAGGTGGGCAAGGGCTGCGCGCAGTCCTTGCGCGGTTTCGGCGCGCGCGTGCTGGTGACGGAAATTGATCCCATCTGCGCTCTGCAGGCCGCCATGGAAGGGCATGAAGTCACCACCGTGGAAGACGCGTTGCCCGAAGCGGACATTTTTGTCACCTGCACCGGCAATCTGCATGTGATCACCGGCGCTCACATGGAAGGCATGAAGGATGAGGCCGTTGTCTGCAACATCGGTCATTTTGATAACGAGATTGAGATGAGTTACTTGGAAAAAACGCCGGGCGTGAGCAAAGTGAACATCAAACCCCAGGTGGACAAATGGACCCTGCGGTCCGGCCGCAGCATCGTGGTGCTGGCCGAAGGCCGCCTCGTCAATCTGGGCTGCGCCACAGGGCACCCCAGCTTTGTCATGTCCAACAGCTTTACCAATCAGACGTTGGCGCAGTTGCGTCTGGCCACTGACAAAAGCCTTGAAAAGAAGGTATAC
>JAISXC010000308.1 GCA_031270875.1 Desulfovibrio sp. | reverse complement strand
TTTAGGAAGGGGCTGTCACTGGAGGGCGGCTTGTCGGAGTTGCCGGAATGCTTGTTCAAACGGCGCTCCAGTTCCTCCACGCGCGACAGCAAACACAACAGCAGTTCAATGACTTCCTGAGGCGTCCTTTCGAACGTTTCTTTGCTCAGAGGCAATAAAGCAAGCCGTTTGTCTTCCATAGGCAGCCCATAACGGAAACTCTAAACTTTTTTATACTCTGTGAGCGATTACAAAAAAAAATTGCATCCGCCCACATTACAATATGGGGGCGAAAAATGAAGAAAAAAACGGTCATGCGCCTGGGTAATGTTTTCGCTGATTTTTTCTATAATACGCTGTTGTTATTTATAAAAAACGTATCATACGCGCGAAAAATTTTCTTTACGCAGGGGACTCCGCAGGCAAGACAGTATTGCGGCCTTGAATTTTGCCTGTTGGCAACAAAATTTTTGGGAAATTTCAGACAGGGCCAAGAAACCCGCGGCCGGGGCTTGTGCTGTTGTTTTTTCTGTTCGATTTTCCTTGAATCAAGGTCACGGCGTTTGATTGTCCCGAACGATGTGGACGCCTCCGCATAGGCTGCGGTAACCCGGCCCCACGCAAGGCCGCGTATTCCGTCCTAGAAAGCGAAGAGATGGACGAAAATCGCGCGTGTTCCCTTGAAGAAATCTTAAGAACAAGAGTCCGCAATCCCTTATCAGGGAGTGGAATTACTCAATTTTCCGTCAGTTCACCGGCTTCGTACGCCTTGATCAGTTCCCCGATCCCGCGCGCCCCGAAGCGTTTGTACATCGCACTGAAGGCATTCTTTACCGTGCCGTGGGAAAGGCCGGTAGACGAGGCTATTTCCTTGAAGTTTTTTCCCGCAACGGCCAGACGGAGGAGTTCCCGTTGCCGTGAAGTCGGACGGAATTGCGGAGATGCGGCATGCATCGCCTGAATGCCGGCGTTCCAGCGTTCGGCAAGGTCGCGTATGCGGAGGACTCCTTCCCGCCGTCTGTCGCGCTGGAATGCGCGTAAAAGCGGCTGGATATGCCTGCTGTTTTCCACAAAGGGCATGTACAGCGCATCAGGCAGGGCGGCGTCCAGCGCCGACCTCAGAGATTTGACGGCCGTGGTTTTGTCGCCGAGCGCCTGATGCGCCGCTGCCAGATAGACGCGGGCATAGATACCGAACAGTCTGTGCTTGTCGAACAAGCCGCTCTCCAGCAGCCGCCCGAACAGACCCGTCACCTTCTCATATTGCCCCGCTAAAAGCAGCGCTTGCCCGTGAACCAGGAACCAGCTTCCTTTGGCAAAGGCGTACATGCGGTTATCCACAGTCGCGTCAGCCGCCGCGCCGATCCATCCGGGGATTTTGTTTTCCCGCCCAATGACCGCGTACAGCCAGCCCGTACACAGTTCCACCGTGTGCAGCAGAAAATAGTCCCGGCTTTTGGTGATTATGCCGCGCATGGCTTGTATCTGATCCAGCGCTCCGGCAAGATCGCCGGAGGCCACGGTCAGACGCAGGCGCAGAAACATGGCGCAGAGCATGTTGCCGATCTGCCGGTGTTCTCCCGCCATTGCCCCGGCTTTGTAACAGGCGACGGAGGAGGCGGTGAAATCTCCGGCATGGTACAGGGCTTCCGCCTCGAAAAGATATTCGCCGCCCGCGCCGTGATGGGAGGCCACACGATAGTACTGCGGCAAGCATTCCCGCATCAGGCGGATCTCATGCGGCAACGCGCCGCTTTCCCGGTGGAACATGAACAGCACCGAAGGGCAGCCCATCGTCCAGGTGGATTCCGTGGGATACAGGCTGGTGGGACGGCCGAGCAGTTCCCAGGCCTTTCGGAAATGGACCGCCATGCCCGCTATGTCGTTGTACGCCGTAAGAGCGAGAAGGATTTCCATTTCTCCGCGCCAGAGTCTGGTTTGCGGGTCATTTTCCGGCATGGCCGCGCATTGCGCCGCCAGACGGGCGCAACGATTGCCGTAAGCGGGAAAATCAGACGCGGACATCGCGGCCAGGGCATGTTTGAAGCCCGCGCCGGGATGTCTGTCCACGATGTCTTCCGGGCATTCCTGGAACATCCGGGCGAAAAAGGCGGCGTTTTCCGTGACCAGATTCCGGCTCATATCTTGTTCCATAACAGTCAGGGCCTTTTCAAAATCGCGGGCCGCAAAGTACATCTCCATAGCGGAAACGAATTCGCCTTCCTGCGCGAACCAGTCTCCGCAATGGCGGTGAATTTCCCTTTGGCGTACCACCGGAAGCTCCTGAAACAGTCTGGTGAGCAACTGCCGGAAAATGGCGTGCATGGAATGGATGCCGCTTCCATGATCAAGGGCCACAAAGGAGTTCTGCCGCGTCAGTTCCGAGAGAAGCGCCCTTGTGTCGCCGCCGGACAGAAAGTCCGCCTGGAGGACGGTAAAACGTTCCAGCGGACACAGGACAAAAAGCAAGTCTTTGATTTCCGGCGACAGGGGCGCATAAATTTCTTTTTCCAGAAGCGCGGCCTGCTCCGGAGGAAGATTGTCTCCGGAACCTGTAACTCTGCCGGGAACGGGCAGAGGAAAGACGCCCTGTTTCCTGTGGCGCAGGAGATGAATATACAGGCCGCTGATCCATCCGCCTGTGGCCGCATGAAGGGCACGGGCCTGTTCCGGCGTTATGTCCAGCTTGTGCAGGGCGTAATAAGCCTGAATGTCCTTCGCGCTGAAGGAGAAAATTTCCTGGTCGACCACGGCGAGTGCGCCTTTCAGGCGCAGCAGCTCCTTTTCGCCCGGATAGACGTGGCGGCTGATGAGCGTGATATGGAGATTGGCGATGCCGATTCCGGCCAGCGCTTCTTTGGCCAGAACCTCACACAAGGCGCCGAAAGCCGGGGAGGGAAGCAGGTGGAAATCGTCAATGACCAGGACGGTTGGAACCGTAACGCTCAGTTGATGCAGGAGTTCTCGTGCCGCTTCAAAGCGCGTGGAATCACGGGGATAGCCAAGCCGCTCAAGCGACGCGGCGACATCGGCCGATTTCGGCAAAGCTTGCCCAAGCTCACGGCAGAAGGTTCTCCAAAAGACATCCTCGGATACGCCGAACAAAGAGCCAAGTACAGGAACCCAGAGCCGCCGCGTATCGTTTTTGTTCAGAAATTCCCGTACCGCCGTGGTTTTGCCGTAACCCACGGGAGCCTCAACAATGGTCAGCGGCGTCTCCAGAATGACGGCAAGGCCATCCAGCAACCGTTTACTGAAA
>JAISXC010000279.1 GCA_031270875.1 Desulfovibrio sp. | reverse complement strand
CAGTAGCCGCAGCCATAGCAGCGGTCATTGTCGACAACGGGCGCGGGCGCGGCAAGGCCTTCCATCTTCCGCAATTTCACCGCGCCGTAGGGGCAGACCTCCTGGCAAACGACGCAGGCGCGGCCCTGAGCCCAGGCAAGACATGTGTTTTGCAGCACAACGGCTGTTCCCACACGTGCCCAGCGTTTTTCTTCCAGGGGTAAAGCCCTGATGGCCTGTGTGGGACATACGCGGCCGCAGGCATTGCAGTCCGGCACGCACGGACCGCGTCTGGGCGCAAGGACGGGGCTGAACAAACCTTCTGGTCCGGCGGCCAGCCAGGCGGGCTGCAGGGCGTTGGAGGGACAAACTTTCATGCATTCCCCGCAACGCAGGCAAAGAGCCAGAAAAGCCGGTTCGGGAACCGCTCCGGGCGGACGGATGCAGGTCGGCGGCATCTGGCGGTTGTCCGCGTTCAGGAGACTGCCTGCCCCGGAATGCTGCACGCCGGCAAGAAGCAGACCCAGTCCCGTGGAGCCCAGAAAAGCCCGCCGTGAGGGCAGGGGGGGCAAATGGGGCGCTCCGGCCTCAGGCGGATCCGGGATGGCCGTCTCCGTCGCGCGTTCCGATTTGGCGGACGCGTTCCCCATAATGTCCGGGGACGCCCGTTCCCAGAGAGAGAAGGTAATGGCCCGCGCCGGGCAGACGTCCGAGCAACTGCGGCAGACAAGGCATTCCCCGTGCCGTGTCTGCATGGTTTGCGGATTGATGGCTTCCATGGGGCAAGTGCGCACGCAAAGCGAACACCGCGTGCAGCCGCTCACCCTGCGCCTGAGCAGGGGGCGTTGCGAGGCAAGGCCGAGCAGGGCGCCGGCCGGGCAGAGACAACGACACCAGAAACGCGGATACCGGCGCTCCAGCCAAAACAGAAGGGAGAAAAACGCCAGCAGGAAATACAGGCTGTCAAAACGGCGCGCGGGCACATCAAGATATTGCAGGGCCTGCATGTCCAACGCCGCGAAAAGAGGTTGCCCAAAGGCCAGTCCAAGGTTGGAAAGGAAAAGGAGGAGAGGATGCGCCAGAAGCGCGTAAAAGCGCGTAATCAGCGGAATGGGGGAACCCCAGTAAAAGTCGTTGACGCCAAGGACGGCAGCGCCGAGCATGATTGCCAGCGCAAAAAATTTGACGTTGCGGGCTCCGCGTTCCAGCCCGTCGCTGAAAATGCGCTCTTCCTTTTTTTTTGCGGCAGACGCCCTTGTCCCCAGCAACCGGCGCGCGAGAGTCAGGGTGGCGCCGAACGGGCACAGCCAGCCGCAGAAAAAACGCCCCGCCACAAGGCTGAACGCAAGGATTGCTATCCCCGGCACAAGCGCGGCGCGCCATTCCCGGCCGGCCAGCGGCGCCAGCACGGCCGCCAGGGGATCCATGCGCAGAAAAAAATCCACCGGAAGCCACAGTTCAGCCAACGGCCAGGCCGCGCTGAAGAGCAGGAACCAGAAAAACAACAGGCTCGCGGCTTGCGCGCCGTGAGCCAAGGTGCCGGAGACGCGTCTGCGGAAAGGTTTCATAGCGTGCTGTCGGGGATGTCTTTGAATCCGTGGAATCGTGTTGCGGCATTCCCCCGGTTTGCCGGCGCCGCCGTCGCGTCGCGGGCGAACCGGAAGAAAACCGGCTTTGTTTATAGCGGCGAATACGTTTTGGCGGTTGTCTATGCGGCTATTCGTTTTGTCACAAGATCGTCGATATCCATGCGGCCAAGTCCCCGCTCGTGGGCGAGGCGCAAATGCGGTACCTGCCGCGGCTGCATTTTGCGGCCATACCATTCATAGGAGGCGACGGCCGTCGCGTCCGCCGCCACGGGATCAGCCGAGGCGATAACCTCGTCCGGCGTTATCACCTTGCCGGGACCGCCGGGCCCGTTGGTGGTAAGCACTCTGGTGGCGTCAATGATGGACAGGGCGGGCCGTACGCGCGTGGCCAGATCCACAATTGAGGTGCCCAGGTCATAGCGCGAGTGCATACTGCGGCGGTCATAAATCAAACCCATCTGCCCTTTGAGGCAAAGGGACACGCCCGCGGAGCCGTGACATTTGGCCACCGGAACGGCAATGATCACGTCAGCCTCAAGCACGTCGCGCATGAACGCGTTGGTACGCATTTCCACCGCCTGCGGCAGGGCGGATTCGGCAAAAAAAGATGCGCCGGCAAGGTTGTGGCAAATGCCCGGCTGAAAGGCATTGCAGATATCGCGTATGCCGGAGCGACTCAGGCAGAGCTCAGGATCCTGCAAAACGTTGTCAAGCACAAGAATCTTCGCCGCTCCGGCTTCTTTGCACATGACAAGCACTTCCCTGAGTACTTCGGGATGGGTGTTTGTGGCGCTTTCCGGACCACGGGCAAAACTCATGTTCGGTTTGACGACCACTTTCTGGCCTGTTTTGACAAAGCGTCCCATGCCGCCTATCTGGTTTACCGCCGCCCTTGTGGCGGGGCCTGGCGCCCCCCTGGCCACGGCCACGTCCGGCAAAGGCTCGGCAAAAGCTTTTTCCGTCGTCGCGAGCAGGGGTATGTTTGCGCCGAGCAGGCTCATACCGGCCATTTGCCATTTTAAGAAATCACGACGTTTCATGACAAAACCTCCCGATAAAAACCATATATAAACCACGGGCCGAATAATGCCCCATAGGGAATGGGCTGTCAAACTATGAAAAACTGAGCCTGTAGCGGGCTGCGAATCGCTGCTGGTGCATTCGCGCCACATTTACAAGCCTGCCTTCTTCATTGATGAAGCGTGCGCCCGTCTGCTTGAACCGGAAGGGCACCCGCGCGGTTTTACATTGGCGTTGCAGGGCGCGGATTTTCGCGCACGCGGATCATCAATCCGCTCCTTTCGGCGCGGGGGCCGTGATTTCGGCTTTTTCTCCAAGCCAGGGATTGAAGTAGCCATAACGCAGCCAGGAACAAGATTTTTTAAGGCGCTTCATAAAAGCGACAAGCCCCATGCAGGGGGATGGTCCGCATGCGCTGCCGACCATTGAATAATACCATTCGGGATCAATGTTCAGGTTGCGCCATTGCACCATGCTGACCCCGTTTTCTTCGACAAGGCGCGCGAGGGCCGCCAATTCGTCCTCGGTATCGGTGACCCCCGGAAAAAACAGCAGATTGAGGGAGACAAAAACCCCGCGCCCCCGCGCCGCGCGGATGGAGGCGCGCACGTCGTCAAAGGTGTAGTCCCGGGGGCGGTAATAGCCGTGATAGATGTTTTCGCGGGTGCTGTTCATGCTTACGCGCAGGCTTGTCAGCCCGGCTTCGGCAAGGCGGATGACAGCCTGCGTCCGTCCGGCGTTGGTGTTGCAGTTGATGGTGCCCTTTCCGCCCGCCGCCCGGAAGCTCTCTATGCTTTGAGCCAGCAGTTCCGCGTCCACAAGCGGATCCCCCTCGCAGCCCTGGCCGAAGGAATAAATGGGTCGCCGTGTCTCGCGTTGCTCGTGCAGGCGCATGATTTCCACAATTTCCCGTACTTCCGGCGTAAATGAAAGGCGGCGCTGGGGCGTCGCGGACACGGGGGAGTCGGCATCCTGTTCTGAAATGCAACCCAGACAGCGGGCGTTGCAGGACTGCTGTGTAGGCAGGGGAGCTTCATGGCGGCCGAGCGCAAAATTGCGGGCCGCCGGGCAGGCGTAGCGCAGCACGCAATTGTTGACAATATGCCGGATCAGCCGATTCTCCGGATATTGCAGCAAAAGGCGGCGCGCGTTCTGTTCTATGCGGGTTTGGGCGACATTGGCGAACTGCTGCCGCGAATCCGCGTCCACCCTTCGGGCGCAGACATGAAAGCCCCCCCCGGAAAAACCCACGGCCCCGTAAGCAAAAAGCGGCAGCGAGGGTGCGCCGGCCTCCGTATTGTAGGCGGGGTGCGCCGAAATCGTATGACCCGGGGCGACAAAAGCCGCGACGGCTGTCTGCCCGGCGCACTCAATGGCTCCGTTGTCCGGATCAAGACCGACTGCCCCGCGTCCGGGCAAAAGAAAGAGCTCGCTTTCCGGCGGCAGGGGAATGAGTTCGTCAGGCCGCGGCAAGGCCCATTCCCCGCCGCGGCGGCAGAGCATCAACAACCGGGGATCATCGTAAACATTGCCCTTTTCATCGGCCATGACCATACGCGGGGTATTTCTTGCTTGAGACATAATCCCCCTTGCCCAAAACAGTCCGAGGGTGTACGAAAACACTTGGAAGACATATTTTTTCAGGCCCGTTCAGCGGAGTTTTTCATGTTTTCTGTGATGGCGTTCATGTTTCTGGCGTTTTTCGGAATCGTGCTGGTACTGTTTTATATGATGCGCGTTGCGGGACAGCGGCACGGGATTCTGCGCGAGGAGCTTCTCAAAACGCAGAACATTCTGCGTGCGCTTGAGGCGCGGCTGTCGGCTCCGGACAAGGCCGACCTGAACGCAACGGCGCCGGTCGCGGCAAAGCGGGACGACGCGCTCGCGTCGTCGGAATACGCCGTTGAAAGCCTCCTCGCCATGCGCGAAACAGGCGCGCCCCGCAAGACGGAAGTCTTTGACCCGGCGCTGGATCTCCATTTTGATTCCACCGCGGACAAGCGTTGAAACCGTCGCGCGGATAAACGGAGCCGCCTTCAGATCCCGGCCAGGCCGAAATGCCCTTTGGCCGCGGCGAGGTAGGCTTCCTTGAGCGGCAACTGCGTCACATCGTTGGCCCACAGCAGATAGACAGGCTTCAGGTGGGTTTCCCGAAGTCCTCCGGCCCCGGCGCGACGCGCGGCTACAAGAGAATTCGAATCCTGCATCCAGATATCGCACAGAAAATCCGTGAACGCCTGCGCTCTGTGCCCCGCCCTGTGCCCCGCGTTGATTTTTTCAAGGGCCGCCGCGCTGATATGTCTGGTGAGATCCGGATTTTTGAGCAGAAAATCAATCCGGTACAAGGCGTCGCCCACATCGTCGGGAGAGTAACCCACCAGATGCTCGCCGTCCACAAAGAGTTGCATCAGGCCGTGACCCACGCGCGGGGTGACAAGGCAAGCGCCGCAGCCCATGGCTTCAAACACCCTGAAATTCAGGTCTCCCTGCTCGGAATAATTGAGGATCACGCGACCCTTCGGATAGAGTGCGCGATAGTCGCCGCGCGTACAGTGCAGGCCCGGCAGGCGTTTCCCCAACTCACGCAGAAAAACGGCGCGCCGCGGAGTGTTGTCGTTGACAGTGCCCACGAAAAGGCAATCCCAGATCTTGGGCCGGGCATCGTCCGGCCTGTCCGAGCCTTTGGCGAAGGGGGGCGACCAGAAAACGCGTTCCGGCGGCAGCGTGGTTGTAACGAAGCGCTCCCGGTGATCCAGCAGGGAAAACAGGCAGACATCGAAGGCCTGCGCGTAGCGGGGCTGCCAGCTGTGTATGTGCGAATCCACACTGTAGAAAACAGTCAGGCAGGGAAAATTCTCCACACCCAGCACAAAGGGCGGTCGGCTTTTGTCCGCCACCACCAGAACATCAGGCGTGAATCCCGCAAGATGTATCAAGTCTTCCCAGCAGAAAACGCGGGCCTCTTCAAAATTGTGCAGCGCCACATTGGTCCAGCCGCAGGGTTGCAGATCCCCACAGAAAAACGGGCTGCCGATCCATAAAAGATTCCGCATGGCTGTTTTGCTCGAACGTGGCCGCCTGAAAACCCGGAAAAGGGAAAAGCGGATAATTATTGCATCCTGCAATGGTTTCGGATAGTAACAAAGTGACAACAAAAAGAATTATAAAGCATCCTGGACGCTTTCTCAAGCACAAAGCGGCGTCCGGCCTTGCCGGGCATCGCGTGGGATGTGAAACAGATGCGCAGTTTCGCCGATTGTCGGGCGGCAATGCTGATTGCGACATAATGAAAATCGTCCTCGGACATGGATGCGAAGGCACGGATCATGCCGGCTGAATCCCGCAAGTTGCGTGTTCTGCTGTACGCCGGGGCGGTTTTGCTTCTTGCCGCGCCCCTTGCCCTTATTCCCGCTTTTTTTTACTTGCGGCACAATTCGGGAGCGATAGTCCAAGCGTATATTGACAAGCTGGCGCGCGAGGCCGGCCTGTCGATTCGACTGCCGCGCGTGGATGTGACTTTTTGGCCGATGCCCGCGCTGGTTGCGGGCGATTTTTCCCTTGAAAGCGATGACTGGCATTTTTCCGCGGAAGAGATAAGGCTGCGTCCGGACTTGGCGGCCATATTGCGGGGCTCGTTCGTTCCGGATTTCCTTGAAGTTACGCATCCGGTTCTGCGAGCCGGAAAGTTTGCCGTCGTGCCGCCGGGCATTGGCGCGCTTTTTTCTTCCGGTCCGGATAACGGCGCGGTGGAGCCGGACAACATCAAACTGACGGTGAAAAGCGGCGAAGTTTTTGTCGTGGAAAATACTGTGGCTTCCCTCCTGTTTTCCGGCGTGAATCTGACGGCGGACATGACCAAAGCCGGCGACGGACGTCGGCGGTGCGGAATCCAAATGGAAGGCGGTTTTCACAGGGACGGAATCTCTCTGCCTTTTTTCTTGGGAGGAACAGCTTTTTTGTACAACAGCGGCGGACAGGCGCATCATTCGCTCCGTCAGGTTGAAATGAAGGACGTCGCCTTCCGGCTTGACAATGACGCGGCCGGATTTGACGCCGTATTGACCTTGCCCGGCCGTGCTCCTGAGGTCGCGTCGCGCCCCGCCGCATCCGGGACGGGCGTGCGCATCGTTGTTGTTCCTTCGCCCGCGTTGTCCGGCAAAGATGCCGGCGCGGACGCGCAATACCCTTCAGTGTCAGGAAATTCTTTCAGACTGGCAGGCAGGATACAGGTGCGTCGCGTCAGTCTGACGCGCTGGCTGGGCTTCGGGCGCATACTTCCGCCCGGTCTGCAATGGGCGCTTGACGATGTCACTGACGCCGTCCTGGATTTTTCCCTGGATGAAAAAGGCCTTGATGTCCCTTCCATTGTCGCCCATGCCGCCGGCGCGCGTTTTACGGGCTCCGGCAAGGTGAAAAGCTGGGCCGAGCCCGAAGTGGCTCTGGATTTGAAGGCCGAACGGCTTGAACTCCTTGCGGCTCTGCCTGAGGCCGCGGGGCGCATGCCCCCGTCCCCGCCGTTCCCCCACGGGCCGCTGACGCCTGTGCCGGGCACGCCTCTCAAGCCCGGAGAAACCGGCCTTGGTTACGACATACGCCTGGGAGCGCGCTTTCTGGGCTATGGACCACTGGTTTTTGAAGATGCCAATGTTGTTATCCGCGAAGGAAAGTTGGACGAGAACGGGCTGGAAGACACGCTGCTCACGGCAACGGCCGGCCTGTACGGCGGCAACGTGCAGGGGCAGGCCGTATTTGGCGGCGGCGCGCAGCATCCTTACGCCATCAGCGCGCATTTCCGCGACGTCAAGGGAGAGGAACTGGCCCGGTCGTTGGACGTTTTGCCCGTGCAGTCGGGGCATATGCACGCGGACGTGAGTGTGAAAAGCCAGGGGCGCGCTCTTGCGGAATTTCTTGAAAAATTGACAGGCAAGGTGGAAGTGGGTGTCAGCCAGGGCGCGTTGCGCCCGCTCCCGTCCGGGAAAAGAATCGGAAAAATTTCTCTGGAACAAAATCAGAGACGGGCAAAACCGGTGGATTTCAACAGCCTTGCCCTGGGGCTTGCCATTACCGGTTCCTCCGTGTTTGAAAAGGAAAAAAGCCGCCTCGGGTTGAACGGTCAATGGTTTTCCGTGTTGAACCGCGCCGGATACAGCCTGCGGACGGACATTACCGGAATGGTCTATTTCGGCGAAGATGCGCCCCTGTTCTTTCAAAACCGTCCCGGTGTCCTCACCCTGCAATCCGCTTCCACGAATGCGCAGAGATCCCTGGCGGAACTCAGGGGCGATTTTTCCTGCTTGAGCGATAAGGGACAGGTATCGGTCAGCAACGGGCATTTTTCCTCTCCCGGCATTGAAGCGGACGGCGATGTGCGGTTTTTTGAGGATGGAGAGCGCCTCGCCTACACGGGAACAATCTCCGCGCGCCTCCGGGACGCCGCCCGCGTGTCGGAGTTTGCCGGCAAGGGAGGCATGCGGTTTTTGAGCGGGTTGCGCGCACTTTCTCTTGCGGCTGATGTAAAAGGCAACATGCAGGAAATTTCCCTCAACAACCTTCACGCCGTGACGGACGCAACCCAAGTACGCGGCTCTTTTTCCGCGGCCTTTCACAATCAGCTTTCCCTTGAATTCAACCTTGCAGTTGAGGAGTTTTCCTTTGACGGTTTTTTTCAGGAAAGCGGCACCACGTCTAAAAACGCCGGAAAACCGTGGGATCTGAGCGCCCTGCGCGATGTGCGCGCCAAGGGAACTCTGCGTGTCGGCAGGCTCAGGCTCTGGCATTTTCTGCTGCAGGACATCAATATCCCTATGGTGCTGGACAACGGCCGCCTGACGGCCGCTCCGATGACAGCCCGCGTCTATGACGGCACCCTCAGCGGCAAGAGCATTCTGGAATTTGCCCGGGGATTGCGTTTTGAAAGCGATTTTTCCGTCGAGGGGGCGATCCTTGGCGCCGCAAGTCGGGATATCGGAACGGGTGTGGTTCTGGGCGGAAAAATGGATTTTACGCTGAATCTGGCCGGCCTCTCAACCGGCGTCGGGCCTGTGTCCCAGTCCCTGAACGGATCCTGGCGCTTTGCCGTCCGCAACGGTTTCTATCAAAAACTGGACAAGAATGGCGAGCCCAGAGGAAAGGCGACGTCTTTTGACACCGCGCAGGCTTCAGGCGACATCAGGGCCGGGGTGGCCCGCGGGAATGATTTTTTCCTGCGCGGCAATGATCTTGTCATGCGCGGCGGCGGTTTCGCGGATTTCAACAATGAGATTCTGAACTGCGATTTTGTCGTCAGCATGAAAAATCTTCCGGACATCCCGGTACGTCTGCACGGCAACTTCAGGGACAGCAAAACGACCGTGAGCGTCGGCAAAGTTATTCTGAATACCCTTGGGGGCATTTCCAAAGGGATATTCGACATGCTCGGCGATGTCGTGCAGGGCGCGTGGAAACTGGTTCGCTGACGTGAAATGCGGGAATATGGGCGACCGGCGCGTCAAAAAAAGAACGGGCCTTGACGCGCCGGTTTTTGCGGGTTA
>JAISXC010000253.1 GCA_031270875.1 Desulfovibrio sp. | reverse complement strand
CAATATTCCTTGCGCTCAATCTCCGTTGCCGACCTGGCGATGGACAGCATGCCCATGATGGCGTTCATGGGGGTGCGCATTTCGTGGCTCATGCAGGAAAGAAAATCCGATTTGGCGCGAGCCGCCTTTTCAGCCAGCTCGCGGGCGCGTTCGGCTTCCCGTTGGGCGCGAATGTCTTTCGCCGTCAACACCATAAGAGGCACGGCGCAAAGCAGAAAGAAAAAAGCGGACGTTGCGGCCCGCATCATATCCCGACGTTGCATGGTGCGGACATCATTCATTAAGATATCGGCGCAGGCGATAAAAGTCCGCTGATTCCCTCCCTGAAAGGGAAAGTAGAGAGAGCGGAGTTCGCCGTACTGATCCGCCAGACTGTCCCACTGCACGGTGCCGGTCGACAGGGCGCGGAGCATGAATTCATTGGGTTCGGGAAATTCCTCGTAATTGCGCTGAAAAGAATGCTCGCGCCATTCCTCCTCCGTGGCGCTGGTGACGATATTGACAAGCCCCGTATCGGACAGTCCAAGCACATAAAGAAATTTCAGGTCGCGGGAATGAGCGTAAGCGGACAATTTACGCACCAGGACATCGTATCGCCCGTCCTCCGTCCCGCCCGCCAGAAGCGTATCCATGTCGTCTTCCAGAAGCCAGAGGATGGATTTCGCCTCCGTTTGCAGGCGCTTGTTGGTATCCCGCTCCAACGCCCGGTCGTCAAAATAATACATGCCGGACAGATAGACAATCACCCCGAGAAAGTACAACAGTGTTCCGATTATGATGGGATGGCGCGATTTGGTTCCTGTCATCATGCCCGCCGGTTTGGTGTCTTGCCTTTTTACGAGTCATTTAGCCCGAATTGCCATCGCGGATCAAGAAGTTTATCAGATAGAGCATGTTGCCTTTGAGATTGTGTATTCCTTCTTTTCTTGATCAGCGCCCGCTCCGGCGTTTACCAGCGCGAATAAATCGCGCTTTACTCCGTCATCCGGAAATCCACGCGGATTTTATATATCCTCGTCGCCGGAAGATTGAGGATGGGCACGCCGGTGCGTTCCGTGATGCCGTCAAGCACGGCCTGCGCTTCCTCGCGCGAGGGGCTGATCAGGGTGAACCACACGTTGTAGCTGTGCCCGCGCAGATAGTTGTGAGTGACGCCCGGTTCGGCATTGACCGCGGCGATGAAGCTTTCAAGGGCATCCTCAGGCACTTCGGCCGCGCACAGCGTGGAGACGAAACCCAGGCCGGAGGATTGGAAATTCGCTCCCAGGCGGCGGATGACATGTTTTCTCCTCAGGGCGCGCACGCGGTCGAGGGCTTCCTTTTCCGCGATGCCGAGGCGTCTGCCGAGCTCGGCATAGGGGCGCGGGCAGAGGGGAAAATCCGTCTGGATGATGTCCAGAAGGCGGCGGTCAATGCAGTCCAGGGCGATCTGTTCCGGGATGTGGGTTTTCACGGCGCGTTTTCCGTCAGTCTTTGGCGCGGGGCCGGTAGGAGCAGAGCGGTTCCTCGGCCATGTGGTCGCCGTCCAGACTATAGGCCCGTGCGCGGCAGCCGCCGCAGACCTTGTGAAATTCGCAGACCCCGCATTTGCCCTTGTAACAGGTCTGGTCGCGGAACTGGCGAAAATAGGGGTTTTCCCGCCAGATCCGCGGAAAGGGAGTAAGCAGCACGTTACCGCAGTCGAGCGGCAGATAGCCGCAGGGCTGCACCTGTCCAGTGTGGCTGATAAAGCAAAAGCCCGTTCCGCCAAGGCAGCCCCGGGTGAGGGCATCCATGCCGAATGTCTCCGGCGTGACGCGCAGCCCCTCGGCATGGGCGCGTTGCCGCAGAATCCGGTAGTAGTGGGGCGCGCAGGTGGCTTTCAGATGCATGTCCGTTGTCTTGCGGAATTCGTAGAGCCAGTGCAGAACATCCTCGTATTCCCCGGCGGTAATCACCTGGTCGCCAAGGCGCGCCGCGCGGCCCGTCGGCACCAGAAGAAAAATGTGCCAGGCCGCGGCCCCGAGGCGGCGGCAGAGATTGAATATCTGTCTGAACCGCCCGAGGTTGTCCCTTGTCACGGTAGTGTTGATCTGAAAGGACAGACCGGCGTCCTTCAGATGCCCGATGCCCCGCACGGAGGCGTCAAAAGCCCCCGGAACGCCGCGAAAGGCGTCATGGCTTGCCGCGTCCGGCCCGTCGATGGAGATGGAACAGCGGTCCACTCCGGCGGATTTGATTTTTCCGGCGTTGCTCGCGTCGATGAGGGTTCCGTTGGGGGAAAAGGCGCAAGTCAGGCCCTTTCCGTGAGCGTAGGCCACGAGTTCGTACACGTCGGGGCGCAGCATGGGGTCGCCGCCCGTAAAAATAATGATGGGTCTGCCCACTTCTGGAAAGGACTCAATAAGCGCGCGGGCCTGCGTTGTGGTGAGCTCGCCCGGATACGGGGCTTCATGGGCTTCCGCCCGGCAGTGCCTGCAGGCCAGATTGCAGGAGCGGGTGATTTCCCAGGCGATCAGTCGGCAGGCGGGGCTGCCGTCCTCAAGAACATGCGGTCCCTGTCCGTCGTGCCCGTGACGCGAATGGCCCATCAGCGCGCCAACTCCCGCCGGAGCAGTTCTTCCGCGCAATATGTGATGATCATGTCCGCGCCCGCCCGTTTGAGGCCGAGCAGGGACTCCAGCATCACGGCTCTTTCGTCGATCCAGCCGTTGAGGCCGGCCGCCCGCAGCATGGCGTATTCCCCGCTCACCTGATAGGCGCAGAGGGGCACGTCCACGGCCCGCCGCACCCGGCAAAGAATATCCGCGTACGGTCCCGCCGGCTTGACGATGAGGGCGTCCGCGCCTTCGGCGATATCCGCCCGGGCCTCAATGAGCGCCTCGCGGGCGTTGCCGGGATCCATCTGATAGGATTTGCGGTCGCCGCAGGCCGGCGCCGAGCGCGCGGCTTCGCGGAAGGGGCCGTAAAAGGCCGAGGCGTATTTGACCGCATAGGAGAGGATCGGCGTCTGCGTGAATCCTTCGGCGTCAAGAGCGCCGCGTATCGCGATCACGCGTCCGTCCATCATGTCCGAGGGGGCCACCATGTCCGCGCCGGCCCGCGCGTGGCTTACCGCCGTTCTGGCGATGAGGGGCAGCGTGGCGTCGTTCCGTATCGCGCCGTCGGCGGACAATACGCCGCAGTGCCCGTGACTCATGTATTCGCACAGGCAAACATCGGTGATGACCAGAAGGTCCGGGCGGAGTGACTTGAGGCGGCGCACGGCCTGCTGAACAATGCCGTTTTCCGCGTACGCGCCCGAAGCCCTGTCGTCCTTCCGGGCCGGTATGCCGAAAAGGAGCACGGCGGCGAGGCGCGGCACGGTCTCCACCTGTTTTTCCAGTTCGTCCGGGCTCAGTTGAAACTGTCCGGGCATGGAGGGGATTTCTTCGCGAAAGCGGCGGTCTTCCGTTTCCACGACAAAATAGGGCATGATAAGGCTTTCGGCCAGAAGCGGCGGGGTTTCGCGGACAAGATCGCGCAGGCGGGGGTTTTGGCGCAGACGGCGGCCGCGGTGAAATGCTGTGTTCATGGCGTGCTCCGATGTGCGGTTTCCGGTAATCGTGGGCATGGCGGCCGCCGGGACGCGCCGGACATCTTACAGTTTTTTATTGATAAGGATTGTCGGGTGGATTTGTCAAGACTTTTGTTGAATCCGTTTCACGTGCGCACTGCGGCTTTGTCCGCCGAGGATCACTGTTTCTGCTTTTTTTGCAGTCTGTCCCGCATGAGAATGGCAAAGATGTTTATGCCGATGACCAGGGCGAGAAGCACGAGCGCCGTGCCGTATTGCAGCGGCATGGTTTTGCTGATTTCGGTGCCGGACGTGGCGAGCACATACATGTGATTCGGCAGGGCCATGACGGGACTGAACAGGGAGTCCACGCCGCCTTTTTTGAAAAACACCGCGGCGGTGAACATGATGGCCGCCGTTTCCCCGGCCGCCCGCGAAAGTCCCAGAATGGCCCCTGTCAGCATGCCCGGCAGCGCGGCGGGCAGCACCACGCGCGTGATGGTCTGGCTTTGCGTGGCTCCGAGCGCGAGGGACGCCTCCCGCAATTCCGCCGGCACCTGCCGCAGAGCTTCCTCCGCGGTGCCTATGATGATCGGCAGCGTCAGCACCGCCAGGGTCAGGATGCCGGACAGGAGCGACACGTTGAAACCGCAGCTTATGACAAAGAAACTCATGCCGAAAAGTCCGAACACAATGGAGGGAACGCCCGCAAGGTTGTTCACGCCGAGTCGGATGTAGCGGGCAAAAACGGTATGCCCCGCATATTCGTGCAAATACACGGCTGACGCCACCCCCAGGGGAAAGGACACGCCAAGCGCCCCGAGAGAAAGAAAAAACGTGCCCGCGATGCAGGGCAGGATGCCGCCTTCCGTCATGCTTTTGCGCGGCGGTTCCGTCAGAAACTCCCAGGAGATGGCGGGAAGGCCGTTCCATACGAGAAAAGCGCACACGCTCATAAGGGCCATGATATTGACGGCGGCGGCGGATCTGAGCATCAGGAACATGAAGCGTTGCCTGTTCAGGCGGCGTGTTGCGGGAGGTGCGCCCATTGTTGCCTCAGTCCGGCGACTGGCGGTTTTTTTCCGCAATGCGCTGGGCGATTGTGTTGAAAAGCAGCGTGAACAGAAAAAGGACCATGCCGATGGCGAACAGGGCATGGTAATGCTCGCCTCTGAACGGGGCCTCCGCCATTTCCGCGGCAATGGCCGCCGGCATGGGCCGGACGGGATCAAAGACGGAAGTCGGGAGGATTCCGGCGCCGCCGGCCACCATGAGCACCACCATTGTTTCGCCGATGCTGCGGGACATGCCGAGCATACAGGCTGTGCCTATGCCCGAAAAAGCCGCCGGAACGACCACGCGGATCGTTGTCTCCCAGCGGGTCGCCCCAAGGGCCAGGGACGCTTCCCGCAAGGTGGCGGGCACGGCGTACAGGGCGTCCTCGGCGACGGAACAGACGATCGGCACGCTCATAAAGGCCAGCATCAGTCCGGCGTTGAAGAGGTTAAGCCCTGTGTCCACGTCAAGATGGCGCTGAAGTAGCGGAGCGATGACGACCATGCCGAAAAATCCCACCACGACTGACGGCAGCGCGGCCAATAGCTCAATTAGCGGTTTGCATATCCTGCGCACCGGGGACGGAGCGATTTCCGTGAGCCAGACCGCCGTCATCACGCCAAGAAGGATTGCCAGGGCGCCGGACACCAGGGTCACGGCCACGGAACCGGCTATCAGCGGAAAGATGCCGAATTCGGGTGGTTCCGACGTGGGGTACCATCCCATGCCGAAAAAAAAATCCAGAGGCGCGAGATCCCTGAACGCCGGCAGGCCTTCCATGAACAGGAACAGCATGATAAGAGCCAGAAAAAGCAGGGAGCATCCGGCGATGCCCGCCAGGATGCGGCGGATGTATGTTTCCTTGCGGGCAAAACCGGTGCTCATTTTGTGGTCTCCCGCTACTTCTGCAGGGGGATATAGCCTGTTTCCGCAACGGCCTTCTGGCCCTTTTGCGGGTCAAGCAGAAATGTTACAAGTTTTTTGACGGCTCCGGCGGGTTCGCCGTTTGTAAACAGATACAGCTCGCGGGCAATGGGCCACTGCCTGGCCAGGGCCGTCGCAGGGCTTGCCGTGATGCCGTCCACGTCAAGCTTTTTGATGGAATCGTTGAGGTAGCCGAAGCCGATGTAGCCGATGGCCCGCCTGTTTTGCGCGACGGACTGGACCACGGTCCCGTTGGACGCCTGCA
>JAISXC010000171.1 GCA_031270875.1 Desulfovibrio sp. | reverse complement strand
ACGACAGGCGATATCATACAGGATGTTCCTCTGGCCAAAATCGGCGGCAAGGGTCTGTTCGTCAAGGAAATTGAGGAAGCGCTTCTCTGCGGGCGCGCTGATCTGGCCGTCCACAGCGTCAAGGACATGCCGATGGCCTTGCCGCAAGATCTTGCTCTGGTCTGTGTGCCCGGCCGCGAGGACTGCCGTGACGCCTTTCTTTCCGTCAAATACGCCGATATGGAAGCTCTGCCCGAAGGAGCGAAAGTGGGAACAAGCAGCCTGCGCCGCCAGGCCCAGCTTCTGGCCCTGAGGCCGGACTTGCGCGTGGCGCCGTTGCGCGGCAATGTGGATACCCGCCTGCGCAGGCTGAATGAAGGCGTCTATGACGCCGTTATCCTGGCGGCAGCGGCTCTTCGCAGGCTCAACCTGACTGCTCCGGTGCTGCGCTTTCTTGATATGGAACTTTTTCTGCCCGCTGTGGGGCAAGGTGCGCTGGGGATTGAATGCCGCGCGGGCGACCTTGAACTCACGGGCATCCTGCAAAAACTGGAAGACCGCGCGACGCGGCTTTGCATTGAGGCCGAGCGCGGCCTTCTGGCAGGGCTGGAAGGCGGCTGTCAGACACCTGTTGCCGGCCATGCGCGTTTGCGTGGCGAAAACACGCTCCATTTGAAGGCCCTTGTGGCGAACATTGACGGAAGCCGTACGCTGCGTCGGGAAAAGTCCGGATCAGGCGCCGACCCGCGCGGCCTGGGTTTGCGGTTGGCTGACGAGTTGCTTGAAAACGGCGCGCGCGAAATTCTTGAACAACTCACACGAGGACAATAACCTATGCGGCCTCCCTCAGTCCTGCCCGCCTCGCGCCTGCACACCGCTCTTGATCCCGGGCGCATCCCCTGGGAAAACAGCGGCGCCGTGCCTCTGGCGCCGCTTGGCGGACGTTTCCAGCCGCGGGCCATGCATGCCTTGAATCTTGCCCTGCAAATCAATACCGCCGGCTACAATGTCTATCTTTCCGGCGAGGCGGGGATGGGGCGCAGCCACATGGCGCTCGGCTGGCTGCGCCAGCGCGCCCGCAAGTCGAAAACGCCGCCGGATCTTGTATATGTCCATAATTTCAAGGATCCGGACCGTCCGATCCTCCTGACATTCCCGGCAGGCCAGGGAAAAAGGTTCCGCCATATTCTTCAAGAGACAATTGAGAATATCAAAAAAGAACTCCGTCGCCGCTTTGAAGCCACGACATACGCCAAAGCGCACGCAAAACTCCTGAAACAGTTTCAGCGCATCCGAATGCGGCTTTTGCACAAAATGAATTCTTTGGCTGAACACAAAGGTTTTGCCCTGGATTTTGACGAAGAGGGCGCGCTGACCATGTATCCTGTTCTGGAGGGAAAGCGTTTGAGCGAGGAGGAATTTGATCGCCTGGACAACACCGCGCGTTTCGCCCTGAAGCAGCGGGGAGACGATCTGGCGCAATCCATGTCCGGTTTCATGCGCCAGTTGAACAAGGCTGCGGAATCATTTCGGGATGATGAACGCGGTCTGGAAAAATCCCTCATGACCCAGGTATTGGACGCCTTGCTCGCCCCGGTGCGGAACCAGTTTTTGAAAACCTGTACTGTCGCCGGACTTGAGGAGTATTTTACCGAAACCCGCGAAGATATTTTGAAGAATACCGAGGCGTTTTTGCCGAAGGATCCTCAGCAGCCACAAAGTGGGGAAATTCACCCTTCCTTCGCCCAGGAAAGCGTTTTTTACCGTTACGAAGTCAACCTGTTTGTGGACAACAGCGATCTTTCCGGCGCTCCCATAGTTGTTGAAGGCCATCCCACATCCGTCAATCTGCTTGGCTGCGTTGAGCGGGAATCCGAGATGGGAGCCCTCGTCACCGATTTCACCCTTATACGGGCCGGAAGCCTGCACAGGGCAAACGGAGGCTTTCTGGTGCTGCATCTGGAAGATATTTTGCAGCATACCAATGCCTGGGAAGGGCTTTTGCGCGCCTTGCGCTCCAACAGAGCCCGTATTGAGGATGCGGAGGAATCGTCCGATTCCGCCGTGCGCACCAAGGGAATCATGCCGGTTCCCCTGCCGCTGGATCTTAAAGTTGTGTTGATAGGCAGCGAGGAGTTGTATGAGACGCTGCTTGTCAATGACGACCGTTTTGCCAAGCAGTTTCGCATAAAGGCTCAACTGAACGAACTCGCGGAGCGCAGCGCGGCTAACATACGTTTGTATGTGCGCCATCTTGCGGGAATTATAGCGGAGGCAGATCTTCTTGTCTTTGACCGGTCGGCCCTGGCCTGGCTTGTCGATCTCGGCTCGCGCCTGTGCGAGGACCAACGGCGGCTTTCCCTCAAGTTTCCCCGGCTGCGTGAAATCATGATTGAGGCTTCGGCCATCGCCCGCATGCGCAAACTCGCGAAAGTGGATGCCGCCGTGCTTGAAGAGGCTTGGGCCTCGCGCGTCTGGCGCGCAAATCTGGCGGAAGAAATTTTTATGGAGGAGTATGATCGCGAGCTCATCAAGGTTCGCACCAGCGGTACGGCCGTCGGGCAGGTAAACGGCCTCTCCGTCACCTGGTACGGCGATTTTGAGTTCGGCCTGCCGCACAGCATCTCCTGCACGGTAGGAGTGGGGAATGAGGGCATCATAGATCTTGAGCGCGAGGCGGAACTTGGCGGCCCCATTCATACAAAAGCCATGATGATCCTCAAAAGCTATCTCACGAATCTTTTTGCCCGCACAAAACCTCTGGTGCTTTCCGGATCGCTATATTTTGAGCAGAGTTATGCCGGAGTCGAGGGAGATTCCGCCTCGGGCGCCGAACTTGTCGCCCTTGTTTCAGCCTTGGCTGACGTTCCGGTGCGGCTTGACCTGGCCTTTACCGGCGCGCTGAGTCACGCGGGACAGATTTTGCCTGTCGGCGGGGTGACGCGGAAAGTGGAAGGTTTTTACAAAGTTTGCGCCCGCCACGGATTGACGGGTAC
>JAISXC010000122.1 GCA_031270875.1 Desulfovibrio sp. | reverse complement strand
CGGACATGCTTTACCTCCTTACCGTCTGCTGAGATTTACCACAGGCGGTCGGTGCGGACAACCCTGCGGGAGATCGACCGCTCGGCTTTGTGCCTGTGATTCCGGGGCTCGTTGTGCATAGTGGTCATCGGATAGCCGGCCTCTTTTTATTTACAGCGGCAGCCCTGTCTGCCCTCTTCGCTTGCTTCGCAAGCGCCGGACAAACCCCATCTTGTCAAGGCGGAGTTTGTTTTATATCGGCGAGGCAGGATGAGAGGAGGTCAGACTGATTCACGGCCTGCAGCAAACGGAAGCAGGCGTTGCAGGTCGTCATCATCGGTTCTTCGACGTTTGGCGTGGATTTATTCGGACTCCTCCGCAGGCAGCCGCCGTTGACGATCTCCCCGGAAACCCTCGCGCACAGCGTGATACGCCGAAATTTCCGCCGGCTTGCCTTTTCCGTATGTCCGTCTATTGATGTACGCTCTCCAGAAAAGATTTATACTCCGGCAAAACGGTTTCCGGGCTGCCGATCCTCCGGACCGCTCCCGCATCAATCCAGATCAGGCTCTCGCAACGCTCCACCGTGGTCAGCCGATGCGCGATGGTAATGGTGGTGATTCCTTTGGGTAAGGAAAAAATCGTACTCATGACGGCTTTTTCGACACCGTAATCCAGAGCGCTGGTGGCTTCGTCCAGAATGAGCACAGCCGGGTCGGCATACAAGGCGCGGGCTATGGAAAGACGCTGCGCCTGCCCGCCGGAAAGCCCGCTTCCCCTTTCGCCTATCCGCATATTAACGCCGTCCGGGTGCGTTTCGGCCTGCTCCAGGGCCGCCATACGGCAGGCCCGGCGTACCCGTTCCTCATCGCAGGGCTTGCCCCACCGGCTGAAGGCGACGTTTTCAGCCAGCGTGCCGGCCATGATGTAAGGCGACTGCGGCACATAGCCCACGCGCAGGGCGTAAGCCGCCCGGCCGGCCGGCGAAAGCGGCAGGCCGTCCACCAGGAAAGCCCCTTCGCCCGGCGCCACAAGCCCGCTGAGAATCAACGCCAGGGTGCTTTTCCCGGCCCCGCTCCTCCCGATGACGCCCACCCGCGCGCCGCGCTCTATGCTGAAGCTCAAAGCGCGGAGGCTTGGCCCGGAGGCGTCGGGGTAGCTGAAAGACACGTTCTGCAGGGAGATGCTTTCCCGCAGTTCAAAGCCCGGCTCCGGCTCGACTTCGGGCGGCAGCGGCTCCAGGCGGGTTTTTTCAAGGCGTTCCAGGCAATCCACGGCCGTGGCCCGCACGGCGCGCATGCCCACCAGTTGGTTCAGCACCCGGTTGAGCATGGGCAACACGCGCCAACACACCAGCATAATCATGGCCAAGGCCCCGGCAATGCGGGTCATGGAGGCGTCGTAAACAAAAAACATGACCGCGATGGACGCCGGAATAATGCAAAAGCCGAGCGGCTCAAGCACCGATGACGGTATGGCCGGCGCGACCTTCAGAAAGGCGCGGTCACGCTCGCCCTCCAGGCAAAGCTCCCGGAATTTGGAATAAAATACCGGCTGCTGGCGGTAAATAAGCACTTCGCGCACGCCCTGCATGGCGTTGAGTGTGGCCGATGTTTCACGTTTGGCCAGTTCCTTGGAATTTTCGGCGGCCCGGTCGATGGATTTTTTAACATGCTTGTACAGAACGCGGGCCAACAACAACAGGCCCAAGCTGAGCAGCAGCATCACCGCCGGTGTGGCCGCGACCAGGGCCAGAAACAGGCAGAAAGACACAATCGCGTAAACACAGACCATCATCCAGGAAACGGCCAGTTGGCTGACGCCGGCGCGCCAGGCAAGAGCCTGAAACACTTCCTTGCCCGCGTTGGAAATATGTTTGATGTACGGACTGTTCAAATAATAATGAAACAGCGTTTCACCGATATACAGGGCAATGGCGTTGCCCAGGCGGGCGATGGAAATATTCACGGCCACGGACCAACTGTTGCGGGTAACAGAAAGTACGACGACAAAAACAGCGGCCAGCAGGGCGAAAAGCCGCGGGTCGGCCGTCAGAACGCCCAACTGAGGAAACCAACTTAAGACCTGGGCCACAGGCCGCATAGCCAGGAGGCGCTCCGGCGAAACAATGCTCAGAGCCAAAAAAGATAATGAAAAAATGCCCAGGATCTCAAGGAAGGCCAGGACGAAGATGCGCAGAAAAACGCGCCGCATCCGCCGCCGCAACTCAGGGGTGAGGGCAACGCAGATGCGCCGGAAATCCGAGAAAAAGCTCCCGCTCAGGTAAGACGGCATGCCGGCGCTCCGTTCGCTTCTACATACAACGGGGAGAAACGGCATAGATTTTCATTTTTAACGTTCACTCCAACTTTCAATACACTTCGCACAGCAGCATGCTCCGGATTCCTGCTCAGCGCCACAATGCCGCTATCAAAACCGCCAGCGCGGACGCGCTTAAAAATCCCGCTATGCCCGCAAAACCGGCATAGCTTATTTTTTCAAGGCGCTGCATTCTGCGCGTGAGCGCGGCATCGGGCTGTGCCCCGGGAACGCTTTTTTTCGCGGGCGCGTCGTAAGGATTTTTGTCCACGCCCACCTTTTTGTTGAGTTCGTAGTTGCGCATGAACATGTCGACGTTTTTCCTGTCATAGTGTTTCTCCAGCACTCTGACGATGTGTTCCATATCCTTG
>JAISXC010000054.1 GCA_031270875.1 Desulfovibrio sp. | reverse complement strand
ACGCTGTGGACGGCCAGATCAGCGCGCCCGCAGAGAAGCGCTTCCTCAATTTCCTTGACGAACAGACCCTTGCCGCCGATTTTGGCCAGAGGAACATCCTGTATGATATCGCCTGTCGTTTTTATAACTTCAAGGGTTACTTCAAGAAAAGGGTGCAGTTTCTGCAAATTGCCTTTAACGGCATTGGCCTGCCAGAGCGCCAGTCGACTGCCGCGTGTCGCGATAACCAGAGTTTTTTTCATTATTCAACGGCAGCTTAATGTAGAGTTGTCATGAACGATGAGTTTGCTCTAATGCCCGCAACTGGCGCAGTTTCCGCCGGAACAACCTCCGCATCTGCCGGATGATCCGGACGAAACGCCCTCTCCCCCGCTGGAGCCGTCACGGTATCTCGCCGGACGCGACATGAGCCTGCGCGTCGTCTTTTTGCCGCATTGGGGGCAGGAGGGAACGTCTTCGCCGAAGACCAGTTCCTCAAACTCGTTTCCGCATTTTTCACAAAGATATTCGTAGATAGGCATAAAATTCCTTATCCGCCACGGATGGCGCCGATCTCTTCCGGATATTTTCTGAACTCTTCCGGATGGTCAGTGAGATAGTATTCAGCAAGCCAACAGAACAAGTGCCCGGCAGCGATGTGAATTTCCTGGATCAGGGGAGTAAATCCACACGGCACATCGAGCAGAATCTCACAAAGAGGGGCCATGGTCCCTCCCCCCTGCCCGGTTAGCCCCGCGGTATGCGCACCGGTCGCAAGGGCGGCCCTCAGGGCCGCGACAACATTGGCGCTGTTGCCGGAGGTGGAAATGCCTATGAGCATATCCCCTTTGCGGGCAAGGGCTTCCACCTGACGGGCAAAAACTCGGGAAAAATCCGAATCATTGCCGATTGCCGTCAGGCACGAGGTGTCTGTGGTGAGCGCAATAGCCGGCAGCGCGGGGCGATCGACCAGAAAACGGTTCACAAATTCCGCCGCCAGGTGTTGCGCGTCCGCGGCGCTTCCGCCGTTGCCGCAGAACAGAATTTTTCCTCCTCCGTCAATGCAGGATGCCGCCCGCAGGGCCATTTCGCGTATGCGCCCCCCCTGCGACGAAAAGAATTCCTCACGGAGACGCGCGCCTTCGGCCGCATGGCGCGCAATTATTTCCAGCCCCCTGTCTCGTGTTGTTGCCTCGGTCATACCCGCCCCCTTCACCTGTCGCCGCTTCTTGTAAGCCAAAGCCGGCCAAGTGGCAAGCGGTTCAGGCAAAAGGCATTCGCCGCAAGCCCGGCCACATAAATCATCAGTCAAGGGTGCGACGGAAGAATCGGACGGATAACGCCATGACGGCGACAAAGAACAGGACCACGGGCCATAATGTCGGCCAAAGATCGGCCCAATCGTTGCCTTTGAGCAGGATGCCGCGCACTGAGCGGTTGAAATGGGTCAGAGGGAGTATGCTGCCGATGGCCTGCGCCCATGGCGGCATTCCGGCAAAGGGAAACATGAACCCGGAAAGCATGATGTTGGGCAGGACGTAAAATATGGTCATCTGCATTGCCTGAAGCTGATTTTTCGCGAAAGAGGACAAGGCGACGCCTACTGTGAGGTTGGCCGCGATAAACAGCACGACGGCCAAATACAACGCGAAGGGATTTCCCATAAACGGCACGTTGAACAGCAGCCTGGCCAGAACGATAATTATACCAGCCTGTATGTGACCGATCAAAATATACGGTATGATTTTGCCCGTCATAATTTCCAACGGGCTGACCGGCGAGGAAAGCAGGTTTTCCATAGTTCCGCGCTCACGCTCCTTGGTGATGGCGAGCCCTGCCGTCATTACCATGGACATGGTCAAAATGACCCCCATGAGGCCGGGAACGGTGTTGTAGCGCGTCAGGCCTTCGGGGTTATACATCTTGTGCACCTGGATTGAGAACGCTTCGGACGTTTTCCGGAGATGAGCCAACGCGCCGGTAAGCTCCTTTTGCGCAACGGACTGAACAATTCCCTGCAGCGCGCCGAGAGCGCCGCTGGTCGCAGTCGGGTCCGTGGCGTCCGCTTCAACAAGTATTGCCGGTCCTTCTCCGCGCAGCAACCTGCGGGAAAAATCAACCGGGACGGAAACCACGAACTGAACTTCACCTCTTGCCAGAGCGTGTCGGGCGGTTTCTTCATCCATCGTTCCGATGAAGGAAAAATATTCGGAATTACGCAGCGAGGCTTCTATGCTGCGGGTGAATTGGTTTTGTCCGCCCAAAATCAAAGCGGTGGGCAAATTCCTGGGGTCGCTGTTAATGGCGTAGCCGAACAGGAGAAGCTGTACGACCGGCAGCCCCACTATCATGCCGAAGGTCAGGCGGTCACGCCTGAGTTGCAGGAATTCCTTGACCACAACGCCCCACCAGCGGGTAAGGGAAAAAACCCGCTCCCGGCTCATTCAGGCGGTCCGAAGTTATTTTGGGAGTGGTTCATCATATATATGAACGCGTCCTCAAGACCTGTTTCCGTGGATTCAACCCGCCAGCGTTCCCCAACGGCTCCGGCCACAGCGCATAGGAGAGCGTCCTTGTCCTTACCGCTGACATGGAGCGAGGTTCCGAACATCACGGTCTGCTCGACACCCGGCGTTTTTTCAAGCTCGCCGGCAAGGGAATGGAGATGTTCACCATGCACTGCCACAGTATGTAATCCCTGCGCTGCAACGATTTCCGGCGCGGTTCCCGCGGCCATCAATTTCCCATAGGCAATGTAGGCAAGTTTATGGCAGCGTTCGGCTTCATCCATGTAATGTGTGCTGACCAGCACGGAAATTCCCCGCGCGGCCAGACTGTGCAGTTCATCCCAAAAATCACGGCGTGCCGTTGGGTCAACCCCGGCGGTGGGTTCGTCGAGCAGAAGGAGCTCGGGATTGTGCAGCATGCAGGCGGCCAGGGCAAGGCGCTGCCTCCACCCGCCCGAAAGAGCGCCGGTGAGCTGGTTTGCCCGGCCTTGCAGCCCGAGATTCGCCAAAGCCTGATCCACGACTTCCTTTCGGTTGTCCATTTCAAAAAGGCGGGCGACGAATTCAAGGTTTTCCCGGATGGTCAGATCTTCCCAAAAAGAAAACTTCTGTGTCATATACCCCACCCGGCGCTTGATGCGCCCACGTTCCCGCAGAATATCGAACCCGAGGCAGCATCCGCTGCCGGAGTCCGGCGTGAGCAAACCGCACATCAGTCGGATGCAGGTGGTTTTGCCGCTCCCGTTTGGCCCGAGAAAACCATAGATTTCCCCACGTCCGACCGTGAGAGAGACATCATCAACGACTTTTTTGGTCCCGAAACTCTTGGTCAGATTCCTGACCTCAATGGCGGGATTGCTGTTCCCTGTCGTCATGGCAGGCTCACACTCACCGGCTGGCCGGGATGCAGGGACGAAGCGATCTCCAACTCCGGTTTCGCCTCGACCATGAAAGTCAGTTTGGAACGCGTCTGATCGCTGTAAATAATCGGAGGCGTATATTCAGCATTGGCCGCAATATAGGAAATGACGGCGGGAAAGGGATCGGCGCGGCCGTCCATCCTGACCAAGACCCGACTGCCGATGCGAAGACCGCCTGCCAGCGTTTCAGGAACAAAAAAACGTACCTTGATATTGCCTGGAGGGAGCAACTGCACTACAGGATTGCCGGCAGACACCCACTCTCCCACCCTATACAGGGTGTCATGGACCAGACCGGCTGCGGGGGCGCGTACCCGCTTTTGTTCCAGTTCCCAGCGTGCCTGGGCGGTGCGCGCGTCCACAGCATTTACCGTCGCCCGTTGTGCCTCAATCTTCTTTTCACGTTCAGGGAGGTTATATACCTCTACCTGGCTGATAAGTTCCACAACGCGAGCCGCCGTGGTTCTTGCCGCCGCTCTGGAGTTATCCAATTCACGCCTGGATATTCCCCCGCTCTTGACCAGGCTTTCATGGCGGCGCAACTGCCCGGCTGCATTGGCGGCCTCAGCTTTGGCCTGATTGAGCTGCGCCTCGGCCATGGCGACTTCCTCGGGCCGTTTGCCCGTCTCCATATCGTTGAACTGCGCTGTGGCCGAGAGCAACTCCTGTTCCGCCCGGCGCAGGGCATGACGTTCATATTCCGCCTCCAGTTCAAAGAGAAGCGTTTTTTCGGCCACTGTATTTCCCCGTTCAGTCAGCAACCTTTCGAGTCTTCCTGAGCGGGACGATGCGAGATAGACATATTCACCCTCGACATATCCTTGGAAAACGGCATCCCCTGACCCGCCGCATCCGCTCAGAATCAAGAAAGACAAAGCCAGAAGGCCCGGAACGCCATTTCGCCTCATTTTTGCCCTCCGAATCCTTTGTCGGGCACAATCGTAATCCCTTTCTTAATTTTGCGGCTTTCCAAAATTTTTGCAAGACTCATTTTCCCTTGCCAAGCGCCTTTCATATCGGTAAAGGAATCCGTATCCACTTCACGTCAATTTCCGTATTCGGGAAATCGTCCGGCCGGGCACTGTCCAGGGGCGATTACTGGAGTTGCCGATGCTCGCTCTGCTTGGACTTGCCGTCATTTCCGCCGTCCTTGGTGGAATCATGAGCAAACGCATGTCGCCCCTGGCAGCGCTGGTCATCG
>JAISXC010000048.1 GCA_031270875.1 Desulfovibrio sp. | reverse complement strand
TGGCTTGTTTCCCTGCATATCGCCCCGTACGCCAATGCGGGTCATGTGGCGCAGCAGCCGGACCGCCCGCGCAAGCTTCTGCTGCACGAACGTGAAATTTCCCGCTATGCCGGTGCTGTGGCCCAAAAAGGCCTGACTGCGGTGCCTGTGCGCGTCTATTTCGCGCGCGGCAGGGTCAAGGTGGAAATCGCCCTCGGACGCGGCAAAAAATTGCACGATCACAGGGAAAGTCTGAAGCGGCGCGCGGTGGAACGGGACATGGCCCGTGAAATGTGATGCGGTATCCGCCGTTGCAGGCCCCGCTCCTCTGGCAGCAATATCTCGCTTTCTGGGTTCTCGGCATTCTCGGAGCCGTCTGGCTCAATCCGGCGATTTTCTGCGCGCTTCTTCTGCCTTTTGCGGATTCCCGCCTCCGGCGGCCGTGCCGTCTCGCCCTTGCCTCCTTCGTCTTTGCGGGCGGATGCACGGCCGCCGGATGGCAGCTTGCCGCCGTTTCATTGCCGGCGCGCCTGCAGGCGGACATTGCCGGAAGCCGGAATCCCGGTCTGTGCGGTGCGGTTCACGATGTGCAGCCCTTACCGGACAATCGCCTGCGCCTCCTTCTGAAAGACCCGCATTTTCAGGACAGCCGGAAAAATGCGGATGTCGGAACGGTTCCCGGTCTTGTGGCCTGGACATGGGAAAACCCTCTCTTCACGCCGCTGGCCGGGCAGGAAGTCTGTCTTGAGCGGCGGCCGCGTCCGACCCGCGGATTCATCAACGAAGGGCTGGAGGACTTCGGCCTGTGGTGGCGGAGCCACGGCGTCGCCTTGCAGGTGTGGAGCAGGGGGGAGCAGGGGAATCCGCGTTTCTCCGGGCAAGGGACTCTGGCGGCCCGCTGGCGCGAACGCCTGCGGGGAAATTTTTTGGCGGCCCTTGCGCCGGATGTCGCTCAGGCGCAAGACGTCTCTGACATGCCGCAGGGCAGGGCGCTGCTCCCGGCCCTGCTTTTCGGCGACCGCCGTTTCATCAGTCAGCAAACCATAAACAATTTTTCAGCCACCGCCCTGACGCACAGTCTGGCCCTTTCAGGTTTGCATCTGGCCCTGGCCGGTCTGGTGGGACTGCTCTGCGTTCTGGCCGCGGCTCAAGCATACGCACCGCTCTATCTTCGCAAACCGCGTCTGGTATGGGCGACTCTGGCGGCCTGTCCGCCGGCGCTTGTCTATCTTTGGCTGGGCAACGCGCCGCCTTCCCTCATACGGGCAAGCTGCATGTTGTGCATTCTGGCTCTCTGGCTTGTGGGCCAGAAAGCCTGCACCATGCTTGACGTTCTGTGCATGGCGGTCCTTTGCATCACTGTGGCCGCCCCGCTGAGCGCGCTGGATACCGGCATGCGGCTTTCCGTGCTCTGCGTGGGAACCATCGGACTGTCGCTGCCTTTTTTACGCGGCGTTCTTCCCCGGCAGGCGCACGCGGTCCGCGAACCCCGTTTCCGTCCCCTGCGTCGCCGCCTTTTGCAGATTCTGCTTCTTTCCCTGTTGATTCAGGCCATGTTGCTGCCTCTGAATCTTCTGCTTTTCGGCAATGCCGGTCTGTGGTTTCCCCTGAATGTGCTCTGGCTGCCGCTGCTGGAATTTTTTGTGCTCCCCGCCGCGGCCCTTGGTCTTGTTCTGCAGACGGGCGGGCTTGAACAGGCCGCGCGTTTTGTCCTTGACCTGGCCTCTCTGCCGGGCCAGGGATTCACGGACATGCTGGCCTGGCTGGACAGCCGCAAGTTTTTGGACATTCCGGCCTTTCTTCGTCCGCACTGGACGGCCATGCCCGCTTTTGCCGCTCTGGGCTGCGCCGCGGCGCTGGCGGCGGGGAGAGAAAAACCCCTCAGGGCCGGGCGGCGCCTGCTCGCCCTTGGCTGCGCCTTGTTGTGCGTCGGCCCGTTTCTGCGCATTCAGGAGCGCGCTTCCGACGCCGTCCGGCTCAGCCTGCTGGATGTGGGCCAGGGACAGGCAGTCGTGCTGGAACTGCCGGAGGGCATGCGTCTTTTGCTGGATGGAGGGGGAAGCTCATCTCCCCGCTTCGACACCGGCAAGGCGGTCGTGGCTCCCGTATTGAGTTACAATGCCGCGCCGCGTCTGGCGGCGGTTCTCAACAGCCATCCGGACGTGGATCACCTGGGCGGTCTCTTGCATGTTCTCAAGACCTTTGAGGTCGGCGAAATCTTTGACAACGGGCTGCCGGCGAGGGGCGATCTGGAACGGGAGTGGGAGGACTTCGCGGGACGCAGACGCAGCCTGCGGGCCGGGGACAGCCTGCGTTTGGGACCGGCCGACCTGGGATTGCGGTTCGAAGTGCTCTGGCCGCAGCGTGCCTTGGCGGGCAGCGGCGAGGGCGGGCGCGGAGCGCGCCCCGACAATAATGACGCCTCGCTGGTGCTGCGTTTGAGCCGTTTTGGGCAGGGGCTGGCGCTGATTCCCGGAGACTGCGGTCCGGCGGCGTTCCGCGGGTTGCTGGCCTTGGGGCGGGATGTGCGCGCCAAAGTTCTGGTGGCGCCGCACCACGGCTCCGACAAAAGTTTCTGGCCGGATCTTTACAAGGCGGTCGAACCGGAGCTTGTGCTGGCTTCCTGCGGTTTTCGGAACAGTTACGGGCATCCGGGACCGAAATTGCGGGACTGGCTCGCGCGGCACAACATACCGCTGCTCACCACGGCGGAAAGCGGACAGATACGCCTGGCTTTTCTTCGGGACGGCACCGTGCGGGCAACGGGCATTCGCGATGAAAGGGCTTACTGAGGTTTACGTTCAGGTTCATAATACCGCGCCAGATGTCGTCATCAATGTCCACGCTTATGGTATCTGGGCATCCTTGAATACGTACAAATCCTTGCCCAATACTGCACTATGTTGCCGCGCAGGGTGACGACGGCGTCATCGCGCATCCACGCGCGTACCGGTTGCCGCTTCACTCGCCGGCCTTTTCCCTGATCGGTATATTGACGAAAGCGGCAAGCAGGGCCAGAGCCATATCAGCATACCAGACCCACAAAAAATTGCCCGTTCCGTTCACGACAAGCCCTCCCAACCAAGCACCGAGAAATCCACCCACTTGATGCGTGAAAAAAGTCAGACCGAACAGCGTGGCCAGATAGCGTTTGCCAAACAACTTGCCCACGATGCCGGCGGTGGGAGGAACCGTGGCAAGCCACGTAAAGCCAATGGCGCAGGCAAAGACGTAAAAAGTTGCTTCAGTCTTCGGCGCAAACAGGTATACGGCGATTGTGACGGCGCGGGCGGCATACAACGCGGCCAGAATATTCTTCATAAGATAATGCCTGCCCAGAAAGCCCACGCCTACGCTCCCGGCGATATTGCACAGCCCGATAAGCGAAATGCTGGCTGCCGATACGGCCGCGGAGTGACCGCACAGGCTGATTTCTCCGGGCAGATGGGTAATGAGAAAAGCAACGTGGAATCCGCAGGTAAAAAACCCCGCGTTCAGCAAAAGATAGCCGGGATTGCGCAGAGCGACGCCAAGCTGTTCGCGCAGTCCCCTGCGCTCCTGAATTTCGGCATCATGCGCCGTCGCTTCTCCTCCGGCGGGCTCGGGCAACGGTCGCATTCGGCAAAGCATCCGCGCCGGCAGCATGCCCAAAAGCGCCAATGCCGCCAGCGTGTACAGGCTCATGCAATAATCACGCAGATGAGTGACCAGGTGAATCAAGGGCGCATACGTAAACTGTCCCACAGAGCCGCCGGCGTTGATGATACCGCCTGCCACGGAGCGCACATGCGCCGGAATCCGGGAGACGGCAATGCCGAAAATTCCGGCGAAACTGCCTGCCGCAACACCTGCCGGCGCGAGCAGTCCCTGTGCCAGAGCGAGACTCCAGAAACCGTCTGCCCAGGCAGTGAGTACCTGACCTGCCGCAATGCAGAGCATGCCCGCCGCGAGCGCGGCAAAGGGGCTGCCTTTGTCCGCCCAGGCACCGAAGACAGGTTGAAAAATGCCCCAGGACAACTGCCCGACGGCCAAGGCCATACTCACCGCGGCTATGCTCAATCCAGTGCCGTCCATCACAGGCTGTACAAAAAGTCCGACCGTCAAGCGCGTGCCCATGGTAATCATAATAATGAGAAACGACAGCGACACAACGGCCGCTATCCTTGCGCGCTCCGCTGAATACGAGTCAGCACCGTTTTGACCGTCTCCCTTCGACGA
>JAISXC010000003.1 GCA_031270875.1 Desulfovibrio sp. | reverse complement strand
GAGGCGAAGATGTCCACATCATCCGGGTCGTGAGTGATGATGACGGCCGGGATGGTCAGCATGGTCAGAATTTCCAGCAGTTCCTGGCGCAGGCGCTCGCGCAGCAGGGTGTCCAGCGCGGAGAAGGGTTCGTCCAGCAGCAGGAGTTCCGGGTCGGCGTTGAGCGCGCGGGCCATTGCCGCGCGCTGGCGCTGACCGCCCGAGAGGCTGTCCGGACGCAGTTCCGCCAGATGCCCTATGCCGAAGCGTTCCAGCATGGCCTGCGCCTTGTCGCGTTCTTTGGCCTTTACCAGACGCGGAAAACAGCCTGTGCGGGCGTAGGCCACGTTCTGCAGAACAGTCAGGTGCGGAAACAGCGCGTAATCCTGAAACATGTAGCCTATGCGTCGCCGGCGGGCCGGCACGAACACCCTGGCGGCGTCATCGTACAACACCTGCCCGCCAAAGCTTATGCGTCCGGTATCCGGCCGCACAAGCCCGGCCAGGCAGTGCAGGGTCAGGCTCTTGCCGGAGCCCGACGGTCCGAAAAAGGCCACGCATTTCTGCTCCGGACCGATGGAATACTCCACGTTCAGGGTGAAGGGCGTATGGGCATGGCTGAAATGCTTGCGCAGGCGCACGGAAATCATTGTTTCCGCCTTTGGCGCGAAGTCAGCACTTCCGCCGCCGTCAGCAGCCCGACACAAACCAGGGAGGTGAGAAGCACAAGGCGCGTGGCCCGCAGATCGTTGCCGGACTGGAATGCGTCGTAGATGGCCAGGGCAAGCGTTTGCGTTTTGCCCGGAATGTTGCCCGCTATCATGAGGGTGGCGCCGAATTCCCCCATGCCGCGCGCGAAAGCCAGCATCAGCCCGGCGAAAACGCCTCTCCAGGCCAGCGGCAGGGAAACGCTGACAAAAACGCGCCATTCCGAGGCCCCCAGGGTGCGGGCCGCGTTTTCCAGATGCGGGTTTACCTGCTCCAGAGCGGCGCGCGCCGACTTGTAGATCAGCGGGAAAACCACCACTGTCGCCGCCACCACGGCGCCTTGCCAGGAGAAGATCAGGTTTATGCCCGCCTCGTTGAGCCATTGCCCCAGCAGCCCGCGCCGGCCTACCAGCAAAATCAGATAGTAGCCCAGCACTGTGGGCGGCAGAACCAGGGGCAGGGTACAGCAGGCGTCCAGAAAGGCGGGCAGGGAGGATCTTTTCCGCGCCAGCAGCCAGGCGGCAAGCATGGCCGCCAGAAAGGAAACCGCCGTCGCCAGGCCGGCCACCCTGAGAGAGAGCGCCAGCGGCGTCAGCACGGACTGCCAGTCAAGGCCCATGGGAGACTACGGTTTTGAGAATCCGTGTTTGGCCAGTATCGCCTGCCCTTCGGGAGACAGCGCGTAGTTCAGAAAAGCCTGTCCCATTTTGGGATTCTTGCCCGTCAGGGCGACCGCGATGGGATAGAGCACCGGCTGATGTCCGGAGGCGGTCAGCACCACATCCACCTTGCCGGCCTGCTTGAGCGCGTCCGTGGCGTAGACAAAGCCTGCGTCCACCTCGCCGCGCGCCACATAGTCCAATACCTGGCGCACGCTTTCGCCCATGATCAGCTTGGGTTGCAAGGTTTCCCACAGTTTGGCGGCGGTCAGGGCCTCGCGGGCATAGCGCCCGGCGGGCACGGATTCGGGGTTGCCCACGGCAATGCGTCCGAATTTGCCGAGTCCAGCCAGATTCTTCGGCTTGTTGCCGCCGGCGGGCACTATCAGCACAAGATTGTTGAGCGCGAAATTTTTGCGCGTGGCCGGGTCAACAACCTTGGAAGTCACGGCCTTGTCCATGGTGGCCTGATCGGCCGAGGCGAACACGTCCACCGGCGCGCCCTCCTGCATCTGCTTGAGCAGAGGATTGGAAGCCGCGAAATTGACGTTGGCCGTAAGCCCGGAATGCTTTTTCTCGAAGGCCGTTTTCAGTTCCGTAAATGCGTCGGTCAGACTGGCGGCCCCCGATATGGTCATTTCCGCCGCGGCCGCGTTTTGCGCCAAAACAAGAGCCAGGGCCAGGGCAATCGCGGACAGCGCGCGCGCGCCTCGCGCAACCTGTTTTTTCAACATGATTCGCTCCTTGGGGTTTATTGTTTTTGGTATGTTAAAAATAACATAATAAAATATGCGATGCAAGCTCAGGCGAAAACAGCGGTTTGACGGCCGGGGCGGAGCGGATCGCGCGTTCACGGCCATTCCGGATCAGTGCCGGGTTCAAGCCATTGCCGCACAGGGCGGAGGAATGCCTCCGGCAGGGGCCAGGGCGGCGGCAGGGAACATCGTCCGTCCGGGAAGGAGATCATGCCGTGGTGCAGAAAGAAGGCCGGCCGGAGCAAGGGTGGTTGGCGGGAATCCACCGGGGTTCCGTACAGCGCGTCCCCCCAAAGGGGGTGCCCCAGCGCCGTCGCGTGGGCGCGGATTTGATGGCGCGCGCCGCGCCAGATGCGGCACGCGGCCAGAGTGAGGCTCCGCGCGGGGACATCCGGCAGAATTTCCATGGGAGCGAACAAAAAGCCGGCCTGCGCTGTGTCGAAATGCCGCAGGGGCCGGAATTCCGTCCAGCGCGTCGCGTCGCCATCAGAGGAGAGCGCGCGGCTTTTTCGGCGCTTGGCCGTGTCAAGCCCCAGGCGGACGATTGCCCTTTGGGACAAATTGCCCAGCAGAACGGCAAGATAGCGTTTTTCGCACCGCCCCTCGCGTTCGGCGGCGCGAAAGGCCGCGGCAGCCCTGCTGTTCAACGCCGCGCAGACTATGCCCGAGGTTTCGCAGTCCAGCCGCTGCAACAGGCGCGCGCGGCCGCATTCCGGAGGGAGAATCTCCGGCAAAAGCTCCTCAAGGCCCGGTTCGGCTCCGCCGGCAAGGCTGGCGCAATGCAGTCCCGCCGGTTTGTCCACAAAAACGTACTCCCCCCGCAACGACAAAAAGCGTGGCCGCGCCGCCGCGAAGGAAGCGCGCTCCAGCACTTCCAGGCGATCGCCGGCGCGCAGGCGGCAGGCGGCCTTTTCCATTCGGCCGTTGCGTAGCGCAAGCCCCGCGGCGATGGCGCGCCGGCTGCCGCGCAGGCCCATTTGCGGAAAAAGGCGCGCCAGGGCCTTGTCAAGGCGCTGGCCGGCCAGATCCGGAGAAACGACAAAGGCGGCGCCCACGCCTTTCTATCTGGGGCGCAGACTCAGCCGCCCGGCCAAAGCCAGCGCGGCGGCTTGCGCGTAGTCCGCGTCGCTTTTGCCCGCGCGGGCGCTTTCGGGCAAAAGCTCCTGCGGGCTGTTGGCAAGACTTTTGTCCGGTCTGACACCGTATTCCGGCGGAAAGGCGTCAGCGAGATACATTTCCTGAAATCCGGAAAATTTCAGGCTGTGGGCCGTTGCGTCCAGGAGGGCGCGCTCCCCGCCGCCGACAAGACCGTGCGCCAGCGCGTTGACAAGGCCGGCCAGGCATTCCCCCCCCTGTGTGCAGGCGATATGGCCGTGGCGGTTGGCCTTGATCATGGCGTCCATGATCTGCTGCTCGCTGACCCGCATCACCTGGAAGGCCCTTTCTCCCCCCTGGCTGACAAACCGCTCGGCCAGGACGCGCACGCGCGGAAAAGAAACGGGATTGCCGATCATGGCGGCCTGGGCCACGCTGGCCTGAACCGGCACCGGCCGCCAGCGGCGCTGCTGCGGGGGGACGGCGTAATAGCGGTACACCGGATCGGCATGTTCCGACTGCACGCCGAAAATACGGGGCAGAGCCGCGATGATGCCGAGTTCTTTCAGTTTCAGAAAGCCGGACATGATGGCCGTGATATTGCCCGCGTTGCCGATGGGCACAAAAACGCAGAGACCGGCCACATCCCATCCGTACCACTGGGCCGTCTCATAGGCCCAGGATTCCTGCCCCAGGATGCGCCAGCCGTTCTTGGAGTTGAGCAGGGCCACGTTGTAGCGCTCCGCCAGATGTTCCACCACCTTCATGCAGTCGTCGAAAACGCCCGGCAATTCCAGCACCGTCGCCCCGCTGCCCAGGGGCTGCGAGAGCTGCTGCGGGGTCACCTTGCCCTTGGGCAGCAGCACGACGGATTTGAGCGGCGGTCCCACATAGGCCGCATACAGCGCCGCCGCCGCCGAGGTGTCCCCCGTGGAGGCGCAGATGGTGAGCACCTCTTTCCATTTGTGCCGGCGGCAAAGCCATTTCAGGTAGCTGAAGGCGCAGGCCATGCCGCGGTCCTTGAAAGAGGCGCTGGGGTTCTGTCCGTCGTTCTTGTAGGCGAAGGGCAGGCCGACGTCCTCCCGCAGGGCCGGGGCGGCCTCCACAACCGGCGTGTTCCCCTCGCCCAGATAGACGACGTCCTCCTCGTCAAACGTGGGGGCCAGCAGTTCGTAGTAGCGGAAAATGCCCCGCAGGGCCGGGTTGCGGCTCACCGCGCGCGCGTCGAAGAGATCGCGCCAGTATGCCCCGTCATGTTCCTTCAGGCGGGGGAAATCCGGGTCCTCCAGCAAAAAGACTCCGCCGCATCCGGGGCAGGCGTAAAGCAGGCTGTCATGCGGGTAGCGTGCGCCGCAGCCCAGGCATACATATTCCATGCGGCCGCGGTAGGAGGGAAAGTCGGTATGATGGTGCATGAAAGAAACTCCGGTTCGGGGAAAAGTGGCCGTCTTTGCAAGACGCGCCGAGTGTACAACAGAAAAAAATATTTTGCCACAGGGACAAGGCGACGTCCCGGCGACGTCAGGGGCGCAGCCTGCCGGCAAGACCCGGCACGGCCTGGCAGACCACCCTGATGTCCCTGGCGCCGTGGCCGCTGTCGGAAAGCGTGGCGAAGAGATCCGCCTCAAGCACTTCCACGGGTGCGTCCGGCACGCCTTCCTCCGCGAGATGGGCCGACAGCAGATCCCTGCAGCGCAGCCTGGCGGCCTCAAGGGTGAAGGAACGGCCGATGCGCTCCTCCAGGTCAAGGGCCGGGGCGCGCAGGATACCCTGCCCCGTGTCGGCGTATATTTCCAGAGAGGCGGTGGGCAGGGTCAGGGCAGCGCCCACGGCATTGGCGACATCGGCGTGAGCCGGGCTTTCCGCCGGCAGGCGAAAGCTGTTCTCCAGACGCCCGCGCACGCAGGCGGCCGGGCCGCCGACCAGCGCAATACGTTCCGGCGCGGCCCCGCGCGCGGCCTTGAGAGCGGCCAGGGTGTAAACAGGCCGCGAGTTGACCCGCGCGACCAGCGCGCCGGCGGCCTGCCGGATGCGCTTCAGGCCGTCTTCCACAGCGGCTTCCGCCAGTTCCGCCGCGCGGCCCGTGAAATCAGGCCCGCCGGCGGCCAGGGCGGCGATGCCGCGTTGCGAGGCGGCCGTATTTCCCGCCACGGGGCCGCCGTGCTGAGCGTTGAGGAAATTGAGGGCATCCAGCAAGGTGGGCCGGCCGCCGCCGAAGGCCATGGCCGGTCCCTCCCGCAGGGGACCGGCATGCACGCCAGCCTTGTCCGTTGTGAGCAGGGAGTCTCCGCCGACGCCTACGGACACGGCGGCCAGCGAACGCACCAGGGTGCGCCGGCCGTTCAGAAGCATGCCGTCGCGGTCTGTCACCGGGGAGCCGTCCACCACCAGGGCGATGTCCGTTGTGGTTCCGCCCATGTCCAGCAGGAGGGAGCAACCCCGCGCCACGGACGGGCAGAGGGCGAGGATCCCCATGACGCTGGCCGCCGGTCCGGAGAGAATGGATTGCACGGGGCAGCGCCGGGAAAGGGACAGGGGCACGGCGCCGCCGTCCGCCTTGAGCAGAAATGAGGGCGCGCGGATGCCCGCGCTTGCCAGGGCTTTCTCCACGGCGTCAAGAAAGGCGAGGTGCAGTCGTTCCACGGCGGCATTATAGTAGGCTGTGGCAATGCGGCGGGGAAAATTGAGACCGCCCGAGAGACGGTGCCCCTGCGTGATCGAGAATCCGTGTTCGACAGCCGCCCGGGACATGGCCCGCTCGTGCGCCGGATTGCGGGGAGAGAACTTGCCCGCGCAGGCGCAGGCGGACAATCCCTGTTTTTTCCAGCCGATCGCGGCCGAAACCAGCTCCCGTGTCTCAAGGGGGCGTATTTCAAGACCGCGGTGATCCAGCCCGCCGGGAACGACGCAGACATGCCCGCCAATGGCAAACCGCAGGGGGTTCAGCCCCGGTCCGGCGGAAAGGGCCAGACCAACGGCGTCGGTTTTGCCCTGCACGAGGGCGTTGACGGCCAGGGTAGCGCCGAGGGTGACGCTGCCTATCCTCGCGAAAACGTCCGCGCTGCCCGCGCCGATTTCCCCGCCGAGGCCCGCAAGCGCCTCGCGCACCGAAGCGGTCAGGTCATCGTGGCGGGTTTCCACCTTGGCGCGGGCCAGGAGGGTTTTTTCCGGGCCGTCGCCCAGGATCAGGGCCG
This sequence comes from Desulfovibrio sp., assembly GCA_031270875.1. The sequence continues at coordinate 1,545 of JAISXC010000003.1, read as the reverse complement.
CATCCGTATGCGTGCCGCCCGCGTCAATGCCCAGATAGAGGTTTCCGCTCATCGCAGGGCCTCGAAGTCCATCCCGTCGGGCGCGTCGTAACTGCACTCCGGGCCGGGGAAGAGGCCGCGCCTGACCTCGTCGGCGTAGGCGGCGAACGCCGCCGACATGGCGTTGCCCACCTGCCCGAAAATTTTGACGAACTTTGCCGGCCTGTCCGTCATGCCCAGCATGTCCTGCCACACAAGAACCTGTCCGTCGCAGCGTACTCCGGCGCCGATGCCGATGACGGGGATGCTCAGCTCCCGCGTGACGCGCGCGGCAAGGGCGGCCGGCACGCATTCCAGCAACAGGGCGAAGGCCCCGGCGTCTTCCAGAACGCGGGCGTCATCCAGAATTTTTTGCGCCTGGGCAGGTGTTTTGCCCTGCAGCCTGAAACCGCCCAATGCGTGAACGGACTGCGGGGTCAGACCAAGATGCCCCATCACCGGCACGGAGGCTCTGGTCAGAGCGCGCACCACCGGGCGGAAATCCGCCCCCCCCTCCAGTTTTACCGCGTGCGCCATGCCTTCGGCCAGCAGGCGCATGCCGTTGCGCAGGGCTTGCTGCCGGCTTGCGCGATAGCTTGTGAAAGGCATGTCGCAGATCACCAGGGCATTTTCGGCCGCGCGCGCCACGGCGGCGCAGTGGCGCAGCATGTCCCTCAGAGTGACGGAAAGGGTGTTCTCGTGCCCGAGGATGACGTTGCCCAGGCTGTCTCCCACAAGCAGAGCGTTCACCCCCGCCTGGTCCATGATTTTGGCCGTGGTGAAATCATAGGCCGTGATCATGACGAGTTTTTCCCGCCCCTTGGCTTCCCTGAACGTGAGTACGGTGTTTTTCATGCCTCGCCTCCGGAGTGGATTTCAAGCCCCGCCCAGTATGCCTTGAAACGCTTTTGAACCACAAGAGGTATTTGGGAGCGCGGCGGGCGCATCTCAATGCCGGCACCACGCGCTGGTCGCTTTTCCAAGGGGTTCAAGAAGTGTCCGCCCTGGGCCGAAAGCCTTGCCTCGCGGGGATTTCGTGTTGCTCCGTCAAATATTGGCGGGCAACAGACAGAAGTTGAAAAAAAAACTTGCCTTGAGATCAATTTTCGGCTAGTTGTATTACAAAATGAAACAACTGCAATCAGGCTGCCTGCCCGCAATGCCGGATTTATCAACATGATGTCGATGAACAGACTGCACAGCGTCTTCGCGCGGGCCGACGCCCTGGCGTGCGCCGACCTCATGGCACGGTTCTTGCTCTCTCTCTCTCTCTCTCTCTCTCTCTCTTAACAGCTTTATCTGACAGCCGTTTTTCCTTGCCCGGCACGGGCTTGCCTTTCACGGGCAACGGGGAAAAACGGCTGCCGGTCTTTGGTCGCGGCCCTGTCTCTTTTGTGAGGCGGGGCCGTTTTGGCGTTTTCATTCGAAATTTACCACAAAAAACAATACCGGCATGTTGTAAGGAGACCGCAATGAAAATTATTGTCTTCGGCGGCGACGGTTTTTGCGGTTGGCCCACATCCCTGC
>JAISXC010000290.1 GCA_031270875.1 Desulfovibrio sp. | reverse complement strand
CGCTTCCGCGAGCAGCGCCCCATAGCCATCCACGAATTTCTCTATCCGCTCTGCCAGGGCTATGACTCGGTGGCGCTTCAGGCGGATGTGGAGATGGGCGGCACCGACCAGAAATTCAACCTACTGGTGGGGCGCGGTCTTCAGGCCCACTACGGCCAGGAAAGCCAGTGCGTGCTGACCTTGCCCCTTCTGGAAGGCACGGACGGCGTGCGCAAGATGTCGAAATCATACGGAAATTATATCGGCATCGACGAGCCCGCGCCGGAAATTTTCGGCAAGGTCATGGCCGTTTCCGACGATCTCATGTGGCGTTATTACGAACTGCTTTCCGCCAAAAGCCTTGAGGAGATCGCGGCCCTCAGGCGGAATGTGGCGGAAAACCTCCTGCACCCCAAACTGGCCAAGGAAAATCTCGCCCATGAAATAACCAGCCGCTATCACGGGGAAAAGGCGGCAGACGAGGCACGGCAGGGGTTCAACGCTGTTTTTGCGCGCGGAGCCGCGCCAGACGACATGCCGAAATTTACCTGCACGAGCGAGGATGAGGCGCTCCCTCCTGTCTTTCTGGCGGCGTCAGGCCTTGCCAAAAGCCGCGGCGAGGCGAGAAGGCTCATACGCGAAGGAGCCCTGACGGTTGACGGCGAGCGCTGGGAAGACGAATCCGCCCCTCTGCCTGAAGGCGAACATGTGATCAAACTGGGCAAAAAACGCTTCCTGCGTCTGGTTGTGCAGAAGCGCTGGAGGGAAAAGGCATGCGACAGATAAAAGGAACGAATACGTCCCCGCCGGCGGTGTATTATGCCGATCCGCATACACGCTCGCACGGGGAAAACAAAATTTCCAAGATAGCGCGTCTGTGTGATGCGCTGAATTTGAAAAGATGCGTCAAAAAAAATGACCTCACCGCCGTCAAGATTCATTTTGGCGAACTGGGCAACGACACCTATGTAAATCCGACCTTTGTGCGGCAGATCGTGGACAAGATCAAAGTCGCCGGCGGCAAACCCTTTCTGACAGACTCGGCCACGCTGTATTCCGGCTCGCGCGGGAATGCCGTCGACCATCTGCGCACGGCCTATTTGCACGGTTTTGCGCCTTCCGTGGTAGATGCGCCGGTCATCATCGCCGATGGCATTTACGGAGAAAATGACATCGCGGTGCGCATCAACTGCAAGCGATTCAAGGAAGTTTACATCGCCAGGGAAATCCGCCGCGCGCCGTCCATGGTGGTTGTTTCTCATTTCAAGGGCCACGAAATGGCCGGCTTTGGCGGAGCCATAAAAAACCTCGCCATGGGCGGAGCCTCGCCGCGCGGCAAGCGCGCCCAACACGCCACGCATGTCGGAGTGGATAAAACCGTCTGTATCGGCTGCGGAAAATGCGTAAGGGCATGCTCCCAGAAAGCCCTTTCCCTGAGCGGCGGCAGGTGCATCGTGGACGCCGGCCGCTGTATCGGCTGTTTTGAATGCATCACGGTCTGTCCCACCAAGGCGGTGGACATGGATTGGGCTACCGAGCTTGCCCCCTTTATGGAGCGGCTCACCGAATATGCCTATGGCGCGGTGAAAGGCCGGGAGAAGAACATCCGCTACATCAATTTCGCGCTCAACATCACGCCGGATTGCGACTGCGCGGGCTGGAGCGACGTGCATCTGGCGCCGGACATCGGCATACTGGCCTCACATGACCCCGTAGCGCTGGATCAGGCCTGTTTCGACCTTGTCAAAGCCGCTCCGGGGATCAATCCGAGAAATCCCGAAATGCGGCTCAGGACGGATTTTGACAAATTCGCGGAACGCTGGCCCAAAACCCACGGAGAAATTCAGTTGAGCTACGGGGAAGAAATCGGTCTCGGCAGCCGGCGGTACGAACTGGTCAAAGTATAGTCCGCATATTCCACCCCACGCCGAACAGCACGGCGCATCGCGAATCCGCGGCGCGCGAAAGGATTTTTTATGACCTCAGACTTCGCGCCCGTCAATCTGGAGCGGCGGACCGACTATTATGACCATTGGGCACGCACGCCCAGGCGTTCCTTGGACTATACCCTGGCCAATCTCTGGGGCTGGCGGGAATATTACGGCCTGGAATGGCGCTTTGAGGGCGGATTATGCTGGATCAGGCAGACGCGGCCTCTGCCCGTGTGCTGGGCCCCGCTGGGAGACTGGAACGCCTTTGACTGGCGGGCCGTGGATTGGACGGATTGGCAGGCCATGCTTGCGGGCTCCGGCGTTGACGCGGGCAATGATCTCGTTTTTCTGCGCGTTCCTGAGGAACTGGTTCACCTGTGGCGGCGGATTTTTCCTGAACGTCTTGAAATTACGGAAGATCGCTGTCAGTGGGAATATCTGTACCGTCAGAAGGATCTGGCGCTTTTGCCCGGCAACCGTTTTCACAGGAAGAAAAATCATTTCAACAGCTACATAAAGGCATACGGAGAATCTTACCGCGATCTGGACGACAGTATGGTCGAGGACGTGCTCGCCCTGCAGGACAACTGGTGCCAGTGGCACGAATGCCGCGATTCGCCGTCGCTCATGGCGGAAAACGAAGCCATCAACCGCGTGCTCTCGCACTGGGACCGCTTCCGGGGGCTGTATGGCGGATCGCTGTACGCCGAGGGGCAAATGGTGGCTTTCAGCGTGGGGGAACGGCTGGACGGGCAAAGTCTCGGCGTGCACTATGAAAAGGGTTTGAACGGCTTCCGCGGCGTCTATCAGGCGATGAACCGCCTTTTTGCCCAATACGCCGGCGCGGATTTCACGCTGGTCAATCGCGCCCAGGATATGGGCGAGGATGGCCTGCGTCAGGCGAAAATGTCGTATCTTCCGGTGGATTTTCTGCGGAAATACAAGGTGAGGCTGCGCGGGGGCTGACAATGGGCGGACGGTGGAAAAGCCGCCTCGAAAAAGGACCCGCGGGCGCAGGCTGTTTACAGACAATGGCAGCGCACGCGCTGGCCGGGGGCGGTTTCCTTCCAGGCCGGCGCTTCAGCCCGGCAGATATCCGCCGCTTTCGGACAGCGGGGGTGAAAAGGGCAGCCCGCGGGGGGCGCGAGAGGACTTGGAGGCTCGCCCGCCAGCAGCGGCGGAAATTCCTTTTTCCACTGCCCGCTGGGCGCCGAGGCCAACAGCGCCCGGCTGTAAGGATGCGCGGCCTTCTCAAAAAGCCTGTCGCGCGGGGCGTCCTCCACAATCTGCCCCAGATACATCACCAATACTCTCTCGCACATAAAACCCACTACCGACATGTCATGGGAAATAAAGAGATAGGCCGGCGCAAATCGCTCCTGCACATCGCGCAGCAGGTTCAGGGTTTGCGCCTGCACAGAGGCATCCAGGGACGACACCGGTTCGTCGCAGACAATCACGTCAGGATGGGTGACGAGCGCGCGGGCCACGGCAATGCGCTGACGCTGTCCGCCGGAAAATTCATGCGGGTAGCGGCCGCCCATGCCCCCCAGACCAACGGCCGCGAGCATGGCCTCGGCCTTTTCCTTCCGCTCGGCGCGGGAGGAGTTTCGCGCCGCCAGCGGCTCGGCGATGGATGCGCGCGCGCAACGGCGGGGGTTGAGGGAGGATGAAGGATCCTGAAAAATCATCTGCACCCGTCCGGCGGCCCAACTGCCGGCGCCCGCTTCCGGCAGCGGCCTGCCGTCAAAAAGCACCCGACCCGAAGAAGGGGAAAGCAGCCCGCAGGCAAGACGGCCCAGAGTGCTTTTGCCGCAGCCGGATTCACCCACAAGACCGAGGCATTCACCCCTGCGCAGGGTCAAACTCACTCCGGCGACAGCCGTGAGGGTTTTGCGCTCCTCAAAAAAACCACGCCGCAGGTCGAACTGCCGCGTCACGTTTTCAAAGGCGAGGAGGGGCGGGGCCTGCGGCATCATTGTCATGGCGGAGCGGAAAACGGGATGTTACAGCACGACCCCGGCGGAGCCGAACGTCGCCATTTCATTATACATGGCCGCCGCGCAACGCACAAGAGGATAGGCCGCCGCCGCGCCGGTTCCCTCGCCGAGACGCATGCCCAGATCAAGCAGCGGCGTCCGGCCGGGGACAAATTGTTGCAGCGCCGCCCTGTGGCCCGGCTCGGCGGAGGTATGCGCCAAAATGACGTATCCGGCCGCATCGGGACAAATTCGGAGAGCGGCCGCGTATGCGGCGCCGCATATAAACCCGTCCGCCAGCACAGGCAGACGCTCGGCCGCGCTGCCCAGCGCAATACCGCAAAGAATCGCGATTTCAAAACCGCCCAGAGCCGCCAGCGCGCCCACAGGGTCGTCCCGGCGCGCGTGTCCGGCATTGACGTGAAGCGCCCGCCGGACGATTTCAGTCTTGCGGCGCTGCATGGCGGCATCCGCGCCCGCTCCGGAGCCGACAACCGCTTCGGGATCAAGGCCCAGCAGCGCGCAGTACAGGGCGGCCGCGACAGTGGAATTGGCAATGCCCATCTCGCCCGTGCCGATGCACATATATCCTTGGGCGGCGCAGTTTTTGGCAATGGCGATGCCGTCTTCAATCCCCTTGAGGCAGAGTTCGCGGGGCATGGCCGGCCCCCGGCTTATGTCCGCCGTGCCGTCGCCCAGCCGTTTGTCCAGCAGAAAGGGATGGGTCTCGAAGGCCCCGCCCGCGCAACCGGCATCCACCACCAGCAGGCTCATGCCCGCGCTGCGGCAGAATGCGTTGACCGCCGCGCCGCCGTTGAGAAAGTTGCGCACCATCTGCCGCGTCACGGCTTGGGGAACAGGGGAAACTCCCTGCGCGGCAACGCCGTGATCTCCCGCTGCAACCACCATGACGGCCGGCTCCACAACGAGGGGAAATCTACCCTGTCTCATGGCGAAAAGCCGGGCCGCCACGTCTTCCAGGCGGCCCAGGCTGCCGCGCGGTTTTGTGAGTTCATCCAGACGCGTTCTGGCCGCATCCAGGTATTTCTTCTCTGTTGGTCTGATGTCCGCCAAAGGATGTTTCATTGCCGCTCCCACTTTCGCTCCTATTCGCTCCCAGGCATGCCTCAGGGCAATCGAATGAATTTTTAGAAAAAATCTAGATTCTGCCGTCAATAGATTTTGCCCCAAAGGGCAATACATCTGACATGCACGGCTGCCAGGAATGAAGACGTATTCTTAGCGTACCGGGTGGCAATGCCACGCCATTGTTTCAAGTGCGGAAAAGCATTTTCAACCGGGTGAGGGAGGCGATAGGGGTACTTGTCGTACTTGCGCTGCTCTTTCCGGTTCTTTTTGGGAGGGATCACAACCTCCATGTTCGCATTCACCGCCGATTCAATGATCGCGTCACTATCATAGCCCCTGTCCGCAATCCGGAGGCAAATCCAGCCACGGAGCGCCAGTGCGCAAGATCCGGAAAACCGCGTTGATGAACTGGCGGTTGTCGCGGGCGTTGCCTCCCCAAGTGCCTTTACGCCCAAGCAAGAGGGTTCCAAAAGCTCCCAAACTCTATCAGGCATATCGTGACGGTGATATGCCGCTTCCATCAGAACTCCTTGCCTTTGCAAGGAGCATACAGAATTTTGCCATATCATGCAATTCTATTGACGACAGAATCTAAGGGTAACTGAATATTTCGTTGCCATAATGCCTCCTGTTTGCTGGTGGCATCAAGCATATCTCGTAAATCAAAAATTTAGGCTCTAGTTGCGCAACATATTGAAAATCTCGAAAACATTTGTAACAGATTGAAAATTAGCCATAAATATAACACTCTGAATTTTAAGGGATTTCAATCTTTGCCGTACCGAATCAACAGGTAAAACAACTAGGTTCAGGACTCATTAAAGATAAAATATAACAATGACCGCGATACAGATAGCTGAGAAGAAGGTATGGGCACACCGGTCATAGCGCATGGCAATTCTGCGCCAGTCTTTGAGCCTGCCAAACATGATTTCGATTTTGTGCCGTTGTTTGTAGAGTTTTTTGTCATATGGGATGAATTCTTTGCGCCCACGTCGACCAGGAATACACGGAGCAATTCCTTTGCTCAGCAAGGCGTTGCGAAACCAATCGGCATCATAGCCCCTGTCTGCCAATA
>JAISXC010000289.1 GCA_031270875.1 Desulfovibrio sp. | reverse complement strand
CTGCCGCTTGCCCCTGTTCAGGGCGTGGCATTTTTGAGGATGGCGATACCATGCCTTCGCCCGCTCCGCCGCCAGCGAAAGAATACGCGGCAAGCCGCCCTTGCCCTTCCTGATAGGCCGGACTGGAGAAAGACGGGGCTGCATGGCATTATGCCCGCAGCGATTTCCCGGCATAAATTATTTTTGCCGGATAATCGTTTCTGACGACGGCTCAATAAGCCGCTGACAAATATCGCAAGAACTTATAATAATTGATAAAGAGATGTCTGCTGACGGCTTGATAAGCCGTTGACAAGAAGCCTGAAAATGGCAGCGGTTATAATCCCCAACAGGGATTCGAATTGCGAGGGCAATTTCAACTTGGTTACAAAATTTGCCACATTCGGACTTTGTGTTCCAAGCATAACAATATTATTTTATTTACTATTTGCATAATTTACTATTTGCATAATGAAAAACATCAATGCCCGCAATTATACCCGCAAAAAATCAGGATTGAAAAAGATTTTTTAGGACGTATTGGGCCAATCTCCCTCGAAACAGGGAGAATGGAAGAAGGCAGACTGTTTTCTTATTACTCCATTTTTCCCCGTTTTAGTCTATGCTGTGCCGAATAAAATCAAGGTGAATAGCGGTAAAACATGAATTTTCAACAGATCTTGACCAAATATCGCGCCATATCCTTTTCCGAACGGGACAAAGGCGACCGTTTTGAACGGCTTATGCAGGCATTCCTGAAAACCGTACTTGGTATGAGGGAAAGTTTCGGCATGTCTGGCTTAGGCGGGAGTTCCCCTACAAGGAACATATCGGCGGCAAGGATACCGGCATTGATTTGGTGGCGCAGACGGTCGAGGGCGATTTCCGGGCCGTTCAATGCAAATGTCGGGATGAAAAATCCACGATTGACAAGCCCGCCGTGGATAGCTTTCTGGCGACTTCCAGCAAAACTTTCATTAATGACCAGCATCAGACGGCTTCTTTGCCAAGCGGTTGTGGATTTCCACCACCAAATCCACCGGTTCCCCGTATCAGCCTTATGACTCTGGAAGAAGCGCCGGTTGATTGGGGAGAACTGGACAAGGGAATTTCCGGCGTTCAGGCGCGGCAGAGCAAAAAATCCTTGCGAGAACACCAGCGAAAAGCCTTGGGTAATTTCCGCGAACACTTCAAGGCGCATTCGCGCGGCAAGCTGATTATGGCCTGCGGGACGGGAAAAACCTTTACCTCCTTGAAAATCGCTGAAAAGGAAACGAGAGGGAGGGGGCTTGTCCTCTTTCTGGTTCCGTCGGCCTGATGGTGCGAGCGGGATTTAAAAAACTTATGACATTCTCTGGAAAATGTTGTACTCTTGTCATACTGTGGAGGTTATGCGGTTGTTCGTGGTCGGGCGGGGCGTTTCAGGGCATCTCCCGGCTTGGCGACGACAATCATCTGAGATCCCGTATGAAAAAACTGTTCGTCAACGGCATGGGCGGCTATGCGTTTCTTGTGGTCTTCCCCCTGTTTTTTCTCGCCTGTGACCGCTCCTTCGCGGCCGCGCCGGATCCCGCGCGAAATATTCAGGAGCGCGCGGCGGAGATGAACGAGCAGCGCCTCCGCCAGCTTGAAGAAGAACAGCGCCGCTCCCTGCTTACCCCGCCGCCGGAGGAGCGGCCGGTCGAACCTTCCCCCGCTCCGGCTCCGGACACCGGCCCTTGCGTCCACATCAATTCTTTCCGCATAGAAGGCGTAACGCTGCTTTCCCGCCGCACGCTGGAAAAAATCACCGCGCCGCGCGAAAACACCTGCCTTTCGCTGTCCGGCATAAACGGCCTGCTGCAGGAGATCACCAACGCTTACGTGGAAAAGGGCTACATCACTTCCCGCGCCCTGCTTGAGCCGCAGGATCTATCCACAGGCGTTCTGCGCATTCGCGTTGTGGAGGGGCGCGTGGAATCCATCGGCCCGGATGAATCCTCCACAATGAACCCCCGGCAGTTCCTGACCATTTTTCCCTTTGTCAAAGGCTCCGTTCTCAATCTGCGCGACATTGAGCAGGGTCTGGATCAACTGAACCGCCTGCCCTCCAACCGCGCCGCCATGCGCGTTGAACCCGGCAGCGCGCCGGGGACCAGCAGGGTGCTCATCTCCAACGTGCAGGAACGCACCTGGCGCCCGTACATAGGCTATGACAACCTGGGGCAGGATGTCACCGGCCGTACGCAATACACCCTGGGGCTTGAAAAGGACAATTTCATCGGCTGCAACGATCAGGTCGCCGTATATTATACAGGGGCCATGCCGCAAAGTTACGGCCCGAACAATGATGAAACCGAGGGATTCAGCGAGAGCCTGACCGGTCTCTTTTCTCTGCCTTTCGGATACTGGCTGCTTTCCGGCAGCGCCAGCACCTTCAGCTACAGCACGCAGCTTCTGGGCGTCAATCAAAGCTACACAAGCAAGGGAACCACCGTCGCGGCCCGCATGGCGCTTGACCGCGTGGTCTGGCGCGACGCCGACAGCAAACTCTCCCTCGGCGTCTTTTACCAGTACCGCGACGTCGACAACTATATTGAGGACGCGCGGCTTCTGGCAAGTTCCTACCGCCTGAGCAGCGGAGGATTCGCCCTCGTCTACACGCGCCGCCTGCTCGGCGGCGTGTTTTCCCTTTCTCTGGAACAGGCATGGGGGATGCCGAGCATGTCGGAAGGCATACCCTTCGACTCCGACTCATCCGCCCCGAAAACGAATTTCAGCAAAAGCTCCGGCAGCCTGTACTGGTACTATCCTTTCGAACTGTTTCAGCAGAATTTTTCCTGGACGCTTTCCGCGCGCGGCCAGCGCGCGGACGTCACGCTTTACGGTTCAGAACGCCTTTATCTCGGCGGAATGTACTCCGTGCGCGGTTTTGAGAACAGCGTCCTCGGCGGCGACCAGGGCGGCTACGTGCGCAACGAGATCGCCTGGAACGTGCCGCAAAATTGGATTGCTTTCGATAAAAGCCCGGTTCACAACGTGCAACTTTTCGGCGCGTACGATGTGGGCGTCATTGCCCGCGACAGCGCGGACCCCTATGAGCGCGGACACGTCAGCGGGATGGCTTTGGGCGTGCGCACAACGGGGCCACTCACCTTCGAGCTGGCTTATGCGCATCCCCTGGAAACGCCGTCCTTCGTCCGCGAAAGCGAGAAACATGACGTATGGTATCTGAGCGTCAAATATACATTTTAAACCGTTACCGTGCGAGGTTGTTATGAGACAGGCTTCCCGTTTGCTCGTCGCGGCGCTGATCGGACTTCTGATAATGCCGCCGCATGCGTATGCCGAGCGGCCGCTCACTCCCGACCCGAACGCGCCGGCGAACATGCGCCCGGGCATCGACAGCGCCCCGAACGGCGTGCCGATGGTAAACATCGCCAATCCGTCATCCTCCGGGATGTCGCACAATCTCTACCGGGACTTCAACGTCAACAAACAGGGTCTTATTTTCAACAACAGCAAGGGGGCAAGCCTGACGCAACTGGGCGGCATCATCATGGCCAACCCCAATCTCAGCGGCTCGCCGGCGAAAGTAATTCTGAATGAAGTGACCAGCGCGAATCGCTCCCATATTGAGGGCTACATGGAAGTCGGCGGGCGCAAGGCGGATCTCATTCTCGCCAACCCCAACGGGATTACCGTCAACGGCGGCGGATACATCAACGTCGGCGCGGCCACGCTCACGACCGGCAAACCCCTTGTTTCCGGCGGCAACCTGCAGGGCTTCGACGTGAACCAGGGCAATGTGCGCGTTGAGGGCGCGGGAATAAACGCGACCAGGGCCGACGCCTTCAGCATTTTGAGCCGCACGGCGGAAATCGCGGCGGACGTGTACGCGAACGACCTTACCGTCGTCGCGGGAAAGAATGAAATCCGGGGTTCACGCGTCACGCCCAGGGCCGGAGCCGGAGACGACGAAACAAAACCGGCGGTGGCGGTGGATTCATCGCTGCTCGGCGGCATGTACGCGAACCGTATCTCAATCATCGCCACTGAGAAAGGCGTGGGCGTGAATCTTGAAGGCATGGCCCAGAGCGCCGGCGACATGGCGATCACCGCTGACGGCAAGCTGGTTCTGCGCCGGACGGCCGCCGGCGGCAATGCGGCGCTGGCTTCAAATTCGCGGGTTAACATACAAGACAGCGCCTATGCGGGCGGCGATCTGGCCGTTTCCTCCAAAAAAGCGGAAAGCGGCGGGGTTCTGGCCGCCGGCGGAAACGTGAATATCGCCGCGGACGGCATTGCCCTGGACGGCGCCTTGATCGCCGCCGGGGTGGATGCCTCCGGCAACATGGGCGTATCCGGTGACGTAAACATCAGGTCCGGCAATCTTGAAGCGAAGAACACGCAGGTTCTCTCCGGCGGGTCAACAACGCTGGAGGCGGACAAAGCCGTCCTGAACAAGGTGACGGCAATGGCCGGCGACAAAGCCCTGCTCGCCGGCGGCGAATTTTCAGCGGCCGACAGCGAGGTTCAGGCCGCATCCCTGAAGGTGAAGGCCGGGGATGTAAAACTGGCGAATACAAAACTTGAGGCTCTGCTGGATATGGAATTTCGCGTCGCGCTGTCGGAACTGGACAATTCCCGGCTGAGCGCGGGCGGCGATTTGTATGCGTTTTTTGACAGCGCCGGCCTGCAAAAAGACAGCGCGCTTGCCGCTGGCGGCGACCTGTTTTTACAGGGCGGCAACCTTTCGATCGACCGGGCCTTTCTCGCCGCCGGGCGGGATTTGGAGTACGTCGGCGAAAGCCTGAAAAACACGGGCGGCGCTATCTTCGCCGTCCGGGACCAATTTCTGTTCATGTCGGGCGAGTTGCTGAACGATTCAGGAGACATCTACGCGGGACGCGACATTGTGATAGGGCCGGCTGGCGATCCGTCCGCCGGCAGCCTGCGCAATCTTTCGGGAACCATCACAGCCGGAAACAATCTCCTCATCAGCGCGTCCGTCGTGGAAAACGGCAAGCGCGTTTTCTCCATTGCGGAGAGGGGCAATCATGTTTCGTCCTCGTCCTGGTATCAGTGCAACAAGCCGCTGCTGGGACACGGCTGCGACAGGAGACAACAGTGGTTTTACGTGAATGTCTATGAAGATTACATAGCCCAGGATTCGCCGGCCGGAAAACTGCTCGCCGCCGGAGACATTCTCATCAGCGCGGATTCGTTTGTGAACAGATACAGCACGGTTGCCGCCGGCAACAATCTTGAGATCGCGGCGACCGATGTCAGCAACACGGACGCGATTCTCCAGCGCACCACCACCGTTCGCGAGACGTTCAAGGGATGGGACGCCGATGATGACTACACCGGCGAATATTTCCTGTCCTATAACGAATCGTATGAGGAAATCGGCAGAGTCCGGTCCCTGCTCTCCGCCGGCTCCGATCTTTACGTTGAAGCGGCGGACACCTTCAGCAATCTCAGCGAGCGCCAGGGCATTTCGCTGCCCAATGACTCTTCGGCCAACGCGGACTACCCCTTCAAGGGCAGCCCCATGTTCCGTCCCGTTGCCGCGCCGGGCCACAGGTACCTTATTGAGACCAACCCGCTCTTCGTGAATTTCGGCATTTTTTTCGGCTCGGACTATTTTCTGGGACGCCTGGGCGTTGACCTGAACCTCCTGCACGCGCAACTGCTGGGGGATGCCTTTTACGAGACGCGTCTTGTGCAGGATCAGGTCATGGCCGCCACGGGCCAACGCTTTCTGAGCGGCTACGGCACCGACGCCGACCAGATGCGCGGCCTCATGGACAATGCCGTCGCCCAGGCCGCAGGGCTGCAACTCAGCCTCAGCGTCGCGCTCAGTCCTGAACAGGTGGCGGCGCTGACCCACGACATTATCTGGCTGGTGGAAGAGGAGTATATGGGCCAGAAGGTACTCGCGCCGCGCCTGTATCTGGCTTCCGCCACGGCGGATGACATCATGCCGAACGGAGGAGTGCAGGCCAGAAACGTCTATGTCAACGCCGGCAAGAACCTTCTGAACGAGGGCGTCATCAACGGCGGGACCGTCAATCTCGCCTCGCTCGACATCACCAATTCCGGCGGCCTGTTGCGCGGCGGCACGCTGAACCTGACCGCACTGAACGACATATACAACAACAGCGGCTTCATGACGGCCGACAACATCAATCTGCTGGCCGGAGGAAATATTGTTTCGCAAACCCTCACGCGCGTCGATCCCGGCAACGGCCGAAACATCCATGTGTCGGCCCAGGCCGGCATTGAGGCCAAAAACAACGTCACGGCGACAGCCGGCAATGATCTGACCATCAAGGGCAGCCGTCTGAACGCGGGCGGCGATGTCTCCCTCGCGGCGGGACGGGATCTGACCGTCGGTACGGTCGCTTCGGAATTCCATGTGGGGAACGGCGGGGGCAGGCTCCGGGTCGACAAGGTGACCCACACCGGTTCCGCCGTCAACGCCGGCGGGGACATGACCATGACCGCCGGGCGCGACCTGACGATAGCCGGCTCACAGGCAGCCGCCGGCGGCGACGCCCTGCTTGCGGCGCGCAACAATCTTTCCGTGGTGTCCGTACAGGACACGTTCAGTTCCTTTGTAAAGACCAATTCCAACAGCGGC
>JAISXC010000265.1 GCA_031270875.1 Desulfovibrio sp. | reverse complement strand
TGGCCTATGACCACTACTATATCTGCAACTGGTCGGTGTGGATGGACGTGTGGATTCTTGTCAAAACAGTGCCGGTGGCCCTTTCCGGCTACGGGGCCTACTGAAAACGCAGAAAAATTTACAGGAACGGGGGAACACCATGAAACTGATTGTCCGTGTTGTTTTTGTCTGGATGACTGTCTGCGCGTTCACGCTCTTGGAAAGCGCCGCGCAGGCGGCGCAACAGAGCTTGCAGCAGAGTGTGCAGCAGGCGGTGGTTCCGATTCAGGACAAACCGGAAAAAGGGCTGGATCGCGTTACTCAGGTCAGTGTGCAGTTGGAAGGCACGGACGGCATCGGCGCGAGGCTCGGTATGCAACTGAAGGACCGCTTCAACCGCAGCAGTCTCTTTTCCCTCGCCGCCGAAGAAAAAGACGCGCCGAAATTGCAGGTTATGCTCGCGACAAGTCCGGAATTTCCCGGTCGCCCGGGCGTGGGTTCCATTTATTCGGTATGCTGGGTTTTCAGCCAAGGCAGGGGGTATCTCGGTTATCTGCTGGCGCGGGACCTGGGTACCGTCAACTATGAGGACATTGACGCATTGGCGGACAAGCTTGTGGAACGTACGGACGGCATAGCGGCCAAGTACGGCAATTTGTGGAAATAGCGGGGATTGCCCGCCGCGCGGCCCGCGCTCCCTGACGCGCGTCAGATTTTTTGCGCGCGCAGGACAAAAAGTCTGGCCGCCAGGGTCTCCAGCACGCGGGCGGGCGTTACGTTTTGCCGCAGGGCCTCCTGGGCCTCAAAAATCCATTTGACAGCCTGCGACAGACGACGCGCGTCCAAGCAGGAAAAAACCTCTCCCAGTGCCGTTTCCGAACCGGAGACGCCTGAAGTCGCCTGCGAAAAGGCCCTGCCGCAGGCTTTCTGGCAGGCCAGAAGCAGATTCTCGGCCAACGGGGCGTCCACAGCGCCGCGGACCGCGGCATCCTCCAGAAAACCCTTGCCTTCCCGCAAAAACTCGGCCAACTTCCCATCCCAAGCGGCGGTGCCGCTGTTCCCGGCATGGATGTCCGGCCAGGGAAGAGTCAGGCAGAAAGAGCGGGAAACCAGCGTGGGCAGCAATTGTTCTCTTTGGGGGGTCAGCAGGACAAAATTCGTGCTGGGCAGAGGGTCTTCCAGAAGTTTGAGCATGGCGTTGGCCGCTTCGTCGCGGTTTTGGTCAATGCCCATGATGACGACAATGCGGCGGCCCTCGCCGTGGGGCATATCGTGCAGCCTGCGCTTGAGCAGGCGTATGTTCTCCACGGTAAACGCGCGGACGATGCCGGGATTGTCCTGATCTTCCTTGTTGCGGATGCGCCCGTCGTAAAGATGTATGTCCGGATGTTCGCCGGCCACTGTCCGCCGGCAGACGGGGCAGGCCAGACAGGGAGATCCGCTTGCTTCCGGCTTGGGGCAGTTACAGCAGGCGGCCCAGTAGCGGGCCGCGTCAATACGCTCATCCTCGTGACCGCCTTCCAGCAGCAACACCTGGGGCGGCGTCCGGCCAAGTTTGCGCAACACGCCGGTCAGGCGGTCAAAAGCCGGTTTCGCAATGGAGGGCAGCGTGGCGTTCATCGCATGATGGTCTGCCGCCTGTCAGAGCCGACGGAAATCATGGAGATTCTGACTCCCGCGAGTTCCTCCACCCGGCTCACATAGGCCCGCACCGTGCCCGGCAGTTGTTCAAAGCCGGTACATTCGGAGATGTCGTCTTCAAAGCCTGGCATATCCTCATAGACTGGCAGCGCATCGGCAAGGGCGCCTTCCTCCTGCGGAATGCGCTCACATCGTTTGCCTTCAAATTCATAGGCTACGCAGATACGCAGGACAGGGAGATTTTGCAGCACGTCCAGCTTGGTCATGGCGATGTCCGTAAAGCCGTTGAGCCTGACGCTGGCGCGCAGGATAACGGCATCCAGCCAGCCGCAGCGGCGGGGACGGCCTGTGGTGGCCCCGTATTCACGCCCTCTTTCACGCAGGTATGTGCCGGCGTCATCCAGAAGCTCGGTGGGGAAAGGCCCTGATCCCACGCGCGTGGCGTACGCTTTCGCTATGCCCACTGTTCGCGTGAAAAAGGAGGGGGGCATGCCGCTGCCGGCGGCGGCATTGCCGGATACCGTGTTGGAGGAGGTTACAAAGGGATAGGTGCCGTGATCCACGTCCAGATGTGTTCCCTGCGCGCCTTCAAAAAGAATGTTCTCACCTCTCGCGGCGGCCTCGTCAATGCGGGCTTCAACATCCGTAAGGTAGGGCGTCAGGCGTGGTGCCAGGGCAAGCAGTCCGTCAGTCGCGGTTTCCGGGTCCAGAGGTTCAAATTTGTAAAGCTCGCGCAACAGAGTGTTTTTTTCCAGCAATGCGTGGCGGATTTTTTCCCGCAACAGGGCGGGATTGGTCAGATCGCCCGCGCGTATGCCGATGCGCGCGACTTTGTCCTCATAACAGGGCCCTATGCCGCGGCCTGTGGTGCCGATTTTTCGTCCGGCCCGTTTGGCCTCGCGCGCTTTGTCAAGCTGTTGGTGGTAAGGCAGGATCAAATGCGTTTTTTTGCTTATTCCCAGGCGCGCCGGGGAAACATCAATGCCGCGCGCTGCCAGTTTGTCCGCTTCCTCCAGAAAAACAGAGGGATCAAGCACAACGCCGTTGGCAATGAGACAGACCGTGCCGCTGTGCAGAATACCGGATGGAATGAGGTGTAAAATTGTTTCCTCACCTTGGGCGCGGATGGTGTGTCCGGCGTTGTTGCCTCCCTGAAAGCGCACAATGAGGGAACATTGCGCGCTCAGCATATCCACGATTTTACCTTTGCCCTCATCACCCCACTGGGATCCGATGATAACAGTGTTTGCCATGTTCTTTGCCTTTGGGAAAATGTTGTCCTGCCGCCTGCCTTGACCCTGAACCAAACCGGTTTCCCGCGCCAGTTGAAAACGGGGCGGCTACACAGGTTTGAAGGGCAGAACACGGCATGGCAAGGCGGAAGAATCCTCATTTGCCGTGTCGTGCTTTTTTTCCAGTTCAAATCCCGAAGCCAGCCTGCCAGAAAGCTCCGCCAATGCGTCCGGTTTTGTCTGCAATGCCCAGTAATAGTTGAAAAGTTGATTTTTCCAGCGTTTGGCCTGTATCATGGAAAAAACAAGCGCCGCTTCCTCCCAGTGTTTTGTGGGCTCAAAACGCTCGACAATGGTGGCGTATTTGCTCCACATAGACATGAGGGAAGCCTCGTCCAGCGCATCAAGCTGGTGCGCCAGACGCGAAAGCAGTTTTTCCATAATACCCTCCTGAAGCCGCATGGCGTTGCACACGGGGCGCGACGGCCAGCCCAGTCAACAATTTCTATCTCGCTCCAGCGCCTTTCGTCAATAAAAACCTGCCGAATCATTTCCTCACGGCCTTTTCCCGACAGTTTGGCCTTCCTGGTTCTCGGGCACCACACCGTTGGCGAGCGTTATCAGGCTTTCTTGTAAAGCTACCACCATTTTACCAAATCAGTCACGTGATTGCGTAAACGAACAAACTCTGGATCTGTGATGTTTCTCGGATGCGGGAGATGCCGTACACTCACTTCTTCTTTGATGTGGGTCGGCTTGGGTGAGGACCGAGCCCCAAAAAACTGGTCCACCTGAAAAGTTAGTGTATGGTGTGGCCACGGAGGGCTTGCAATGGGTCGCAAAAGTTTCACAGCGGAGCAGATTATCTTCAAGCTGCGTGAG
>JAISXC010000255.1 GCA_031270875.1 Desulfovibrio sp. | reverse complement strand
GCGCCGCGCTGATGCCCAGCAAGGCAAAGGGCTGCCATCCCTGAAAATAGCCATTGGGCAAAAGGGCCGCAAGACCGGCCGCGCCGCCGTCGGAAAAAACGAAAGGCCCTGTGAGCATGGCCGCGTACATGGACATGGCTCCGTTAAGGGTCACGGCCCGGAAGACCACCCAGCACGCGTTGATGCAAAGGAAGGTCATCAGGATGAAAAAGATGCGGCAGGGCGCGACGCCGAGGATCCGTTCCAGGCCGCCGCCCTTGATTTTTGCGCGGAAAAAGTGGTTGACGCACAGCATCAGGCCGTGGAGCGCGCCCCAGATGACAAAGGTCCAGCCGGCCCCGTGCCAGATGCCGCCAAGGAACATGGTGAGAAAAAGGTTGCGGTACTGCACCAAACGTCCCGCCCTGTTGCCGCCCAGAGGAATGTAAAGGCAATCCCTGAGCCATGCGCCGAGGGTGATATGCCAGCGCCGCCAGAAATCCACAATTCCCGTCGATTTGTAAGGCGAGTCAAAATTTTCCGGCAAACGCAGGCCGAGCATCAGGCCGATGCCGATGGCCATGTCTGTGTAGCCGGAAAAATCAAAGTACAATTGAAACGTATAGCACAGGGAACCGAGCCAGGCTTCCGCGCCGCTCACGGGCAAAGCGCCTTCCGCCGCGTTGAAGACGGCATTGGCGTATACGGCGATGCTGTCGGCCAGCAGAACTTTTTTGGCAAGACCGATGCTGAAAAGGCTTATGCCGCGCGCCATCCCTTCGGAGGAAGGCCCGGTCAGCGTGTCGAACTGGCTGCCCACCTGCTCATAACGCACTATGGGGCCGGAAATGACGTAGGGGAAACAGGAGGAAAAAAGCGCGTGCCGGAAAAACCCCTCAGGCTTTATGCGCCGTTGATACACGCCGAGAAGCCAGGCGACCTGGATAAAGGTGTAAAATGAAATGCCCAGCGGCAGACCGGGGGAGACAAAACGCCAGTCGGCATTGAAAAGCAAAGCCAAATTCTCCGCCAGAAATCCGGAATACTTGAACCACACCAAGGGCAGAAAATTGATGACAAGGGCAAGAGTGAACATCCCCTTGCGGCCCGGTCGCCCGCCTTTGGCGGCGAACGCCTCGTCAGGCGCGGCAAGAGCCTGTCCAAAGGCGTAGTTCACAGCGACAAGCGCGGCCAAAAGCAGCAGGAAAACCATACCCCAGAGGGCATAAAAAACGGTCGAAAAGGCAAGTAGAACTAAGGCCAGCCGCCCGCTCCCGCCGGGGCCGGCCAGCCGCCACGCAAGCAGAAGCAACGGCAGGAAACAAAAGATGAAAGAGTAGGAATTGAACAACACGGCACGCTCCTGTGGCTGACATGGCCGGCAAACCTTGCGGGGCATGGTCCGACCCCGGGAAGCTCGAAAAAACGCGGGCGGTCGGCGTATCCTTCCGCGCGGCCCGAAGGCGGCGCGGGACAATAACCGGCCACCGGCCAGCCTCACGCAATGTCACGGTCTGGAAACGACCGGGAGAGGACGCTTCTAGGAATTGAGCTCCGCCCTGAATTTGCGGGAAAGCCGGAAGACCACAACCCGGCGCGGAGGCAGGGTGATGGCCTCGTCGGTCTGCGGGTTGCGCCCAACGCGGGCGTCTTTGTCATAACACTCGAACTTGCCGAAACCGCTGATGAGCAACGCACGGTCTTTCTTGATGGCGCTCTTCATGATGTCCAGAAGCTTTTCCATCACGTTCTTGACATCCGCGCGATTCCTGTCCGTCTCCTCGTAGATGTCTTCCACAATATCCGCTTTGGTCAGTGTTTTTTTCATCGACATTTCTCCGCAATACAAGTGCTACGCGATTTCGGACGAACAACAAGCGTATTGGCCTCACATGGCTGGCATTTTCAGTTATTCATACACGCAACTTCAACACCGGGCAAGAATTTTCTTGGGGGGAATTTTATCCTCATTTATGGTAACACAGCATAATAATTAAAATTATCTGCATTTTCAGACAGACGAAATTTCTCTTCTGCCGAGAAAGATTTTGAAGCCACCTATCAAGCTGCGGCCATTTCAAAAACAATGATGTGGGCGAATTCCTGTGAAGAAATGGCAATATCCTCATCCACAATTTCCAGGGCATCGCGTGTGGCCAGACGTATGCCGCTGATCAGAGCGCCGCCCTCTATCATGACCAGGTATGCCTGACGCCCGCGCTTGACCTGAAAAGAAGTTTCCTTTCCTGCCGACAGGATGGTCGCATGGACGTTCACATCCTGATGAATGCGGATGGGCGCCGTGGACCGGACGTTTTCCGCACCGCTCGCTATGGGCAGCCATTTGTCGACTCTGTCCTCGAGAGCGAAGCGGTAATCCCCGTAATTCGGCGCATACCCCTGCCTGTCGGGAAGTATCCATATCTGGAGAAAACGGAGCAATCCGCCGCCCCGGTTGTATTCGCTGTGGGTCACGCCGGTTCCGGCGCTCATGTACTGGACCTGACCGCGCGTCAAAGTCTGCCTGCTTCCCATGCTGTCGGTGTGCGTGAGCTCTCCCTCCACCACGTAGGAAAGGATTTCCATATCCTGATGTGGATGGACGCCGAAGCCTTTTCCGGGCTGGACCTGATCGTCGTTGACCACCCGGAGCATGCCGAATCGAATATTGTCCGGATTGTAGTACCCGGCGAAAGAAAAATGGAAATGGCTGTCAAGCCAGCCGGAAACGGAACGCCCCATTTTTTTGCTGTCAATAAATCGTAACATTGCATCGCTCCTTGAATGCGCAGGCACTCGAATGACAGGGTATTTTACGCGTCATGAAATTCGGCCAGAAGAACACAATTTCATCGGGATCGAAAAACAGTGCTTCATCGGGGAGTTTCCGCAAAAGGCCGTCGATGGCCGCCGCATCGGAGCGCCTTTTCGGAAGCCGTTTCGCTCCTGGAGAAGTATAGGGAAAAGCGCGCATTATGAAAAGAAAAAAGAAAATCCGCGAGAATATTCCAGGCAGATGAAATTTCTCTTCCGTTGAGGAAAATTTTGAAGCCTCTCCCGGACACATGCAGCGTTTACAACAGAGTAATCAGCCAAACTGCTCACACCCATCTGCCGTTCCATATCAGCCTCCTGTTGCGCTCTGCATCTGGAGGCCACAATGCAATATTTATTAAATAATATCAATATATTATATTATTTTTACGCAACAATCCTAATATTCGCTACAAGAGCGACCCATCATAGTTGAACAAGCCTTGGCGGCGGGCATGCGGCAGATCACGCGGCGGGTATTCCTCAATATGGGCAAAAAAACCGTAGCCCGCAGCAGCCAGGGCGGGGCGTTTTTCCGTGAGGTCCAGCGGCCAGCCCGGGTACAGCCATATATTGCCTCCGTAGCGCCGTGCCCAGAAAGTTTCACCCTTGGGTCCCGTAAAGGGGACATCTTCCTTTATTCCCAGAAGGCCGAAGCGGCTTATGCCCACCGGCCAGAAGCCGCTGATGACAATGCCCAGCGGCAGCGGGCTTGAACAGGGCAGAGCGAGCAGGTCTTCTCCCGCAAGCTCCGGGCTGACAAAAGCCGCGGCAAAGCCCAGGTTTTTGAGGACGCCCAGGGCTGCCGCATTGGCCGTGTTGCAGAAGGGCCCCGCCAGCAATTCCAGATCATCGCCGCCAGCGCCGCGCCCATCAGGGAAAAAGGCCCGCTGGCCGGGCGCGTTGCACACAAAATGCCTTGCGCCGTCACGCGTGAGTTTGGCGATCAGACGTTGCAGTACCGCTTCTTCATCCGGCCAGACGACCGGAGGCAGCCACCACACAACGCGCGGCACAACGGTGCGGGAAAGGGCGGCGCTGCGCGGCGAGAGCCAGAGGGCCGTCAGTCTGCGCCGGGAAGCGCGGGTTTGCTTGCCGTGGGGCACCGCGGCCATGAGCAGCATATCGGGGCGCGATTTTGGGCCGACAAAAGGCCGGGGAAGGTCGGGCGCCGCCGTGACGGGCCTGCTTTGCCGCCCCGGCAGGCGGTCAGCCTCCGCGCGCCATTCCGCGAGGATCCCGGCCAGCTCTGGTTCCCGCCGATCAATGAGAAATACCGGCGTGCCGTTTTTGGGCGTTTTGTATTTGGGCAGCCTGAGAGTCAGAGTTCCCGCTTTCGGAACGCGGCGGGTGACGGGAAGCGTGGCGTGCCAGTGCTCGTCCTCCACGCCGATGCGCAGACAATCCCCCGGTAAAAGGTCAAAATGCGGTTTGAGGGTCACGCGGCCGTCGAAGCCCGTGTGGACTTTGGCCGCCAGAAGGCCGGAGGACGTCTGCCCGTCTGGAGATGTGGGGACAACCGCTTTGGCCGGCAAAAAACGCGCCCGCGTCGGCGGGCGGCCCAGAGCCAGATCAAGCAGTTCCTGAGCCGTTTTTCGCGCTTTGGCGTCAGAAGGGGCGTCACGCAGCATCCGGTAGGCCGTCACCACATGATAGACATAGTGCGGGCCCTTTTTTCGGCCTTCGATCTTCCAGGACACAATGCGCGGCATGGCAAGAAGCGTTTTGACCAGCACATCAAGAGAAAGATCAAGACAGGAAAAAAAACGGCCCTGTCTGTCCGCGCGCGCGGCTTTTCGGTGTGGAGGGCGCGACGAAACGTTTTGCCGGTAAATGCGGCGGCACGGCTGCACGCAGCGGCCTCGCAGTCCGCTTTTGCCTCCCATATAGCTCGACCACCAGCAGCGGCCGGAGACGCAGTAGCACAGAGCCCCATGCACAAAGCACTCCAGGGAAAGGCCTTCCGGGCAGGCGGCATCCATAGCGCGCATCTCGTCAATGGAGAGCTCGCGCGGCAGTATCACCCTGCCCGCGCCCAGGCGGCGGGCTGTTTCCAGCGCGCGCGGGTGCGTGATGTTGGCGAGCGTGGAAAGGAAAAGTTCTTTCTCAAAACCAGCCTGCCGGGCGATATCCAGCATGGCCATATCCTGCACAATGAGGCCGTCGGGATTCACCTGGCGCGCCAGACGCGCGGCAAGGCGGAAAACGGCGGAAAGCTCTCCGGGTTTGATCAGGGTGTTCATGGCGACATAGACGCGGCGTCCGCGCGCGCGGGCCATATCCGCCAGCCGGGAAAGTTCCGTCAGGCCGAAGTTTTCCGCCTGCATGCGGGCCGAAAAATGCTTGAGCCCCACATAAACGGCATCGGCCCCGGCGGCGAGGGCGGCAAGAAAACTGTCCGCATCGCCGGCCGGGGCCAGGATTTCCGGCGGTGTCCGGCGGGAAAGGCCGAAAGGGGATTCCGTCACGCGTAATATTCCTTATGCCATGCGGCGAATCTGGCAATTCCCTCGGGCAGGGTAGTCAGCGGGGTAAACCCGGTAAGGTTGTGTACATCCTGAATATCGGCAAAGGTGGCTTCCATGTCGCCCGGCTGCATGGGCAGCAGTTCCTTTTCGGCTTTTTTTCCGAAGGCGGCTTCCAGCAGGGCGACAAACTCGCCCAATTCCACCGCGTTGTTGTTACCGATGTTGTAGATGCGCCAGGGGGCCGAGCTTGAGGCCGGATTGGGAGCGGCCGGATCAAAATCGGGATCAGGCGCGGGAATGACCGGCAAGAGGCGCACCAGGCCGTCCACGGCGTCGTCAATATAGGTGAAATCGCGGCGCATGCGTCCCCTGTTGAACATCTTGATAGGATCGCCCTTGAGGATGGCCGAGGCAAAGAGGTGCGGCGCCATGTCCGGCCGGCCCCAAGGCCCGTAGACCGTGAAAAGGCGCACGCCGGTGCAGGGAATGCGGAAAAGGTGACTGTACGCGTGGGCCATGAGTTCGTTGCTTTTTTTGGTGGCGGCGTAAAGGCTGGCCGGATGGTCCACATTGTGGCGGGTGGAATAGGGATGCGCCGTGTTCAGGCCATAGACGGAACTGGAAGAGGCAAAAACGAGATGACGGACTTTTCCCGCGCGGCAGCATTCCAGCACATTGCCGAAACCCGCCAGATTGGAGGCGACATAGGATGCCGGATTTTGCAGGCTGTAACGCACACCGGCCTGAGCCGCCAGATTGACGACATGGCTGAAGTTTTCGCGTTCGAAAAGGCCGCGCAGGCCGTCAATGTCCGCCAGATCCTGAAGCACGAAGCGAAAACGGCCGCGAAAGGCCGGTTCCTCTTCAATGTTGGCAATGCGGTTTTTCTTCAGGCCCACGTCGTAATAGTCGCTCAGATTGTCCAGACCCACGACGCTGTGCCCTTGAGCCAGCAGCCGCGCGGCGCAGTGAAAACCGATGAAACCGGCCGCGCCGGTCACAAGGACATGCATTCCATCTCCTCCTTTGGCTGCCGCCAAGGTAAACCAGTTGCTCCGCGAGGGCAAGGCGGCTTATCTCAATTTGCCTCTGGAGGAAAAAATCGCCTGACATCCTCGCGCGCCGTCAGCCGCAGATTGGAATCGGGTCAGCGGGCGCGGAGGTCACAGCGCAGGCGCCAGCCCCTTGCCGAAAACCCTGTTCAGCAGAAACAACGGCAGGAGAACGCTGACGATCAGCAGGGAACCATAGGCTGAGGCGGGCCCGAAGTCGCCGCTGCCGATGTACTGGAATATCTGCACCGTCATGGTGCTCCAGGGACCGTAGTAGAGGACGATGGTCGAGCTCAGTTCCGCGAGGGTGGTAACCCACATGATGATGCCGCCGGCCAGGATGCCGGGCAGCATGGCCGGCAGCACGACCTTGAGGAAGGAGCGCAGCGGGGGGACGCCGAGGTTGACGGAAGCCTCCTCGACCGAAGCGTCGATCTGCTGCAAAAGGGCCGAAGTGGTTTTGACCGAAAACGGGGTTTTGCGGATAAAATAGGCCAGCACCAGAATCATCCAGGTTCCCGTCAGGGGAAAAGGCCCGCTGTTGTAGGTGGCCGCGAGCGCGATGCCCATCACCGAACCGGCGATGACCAGGGGAAGCATCATGGCGAGATCCAGCGTATAGGCCGAAAAGCCGCGCTTGCGCACAATAAGGTAACTGACCAGCATTCCGAAAATCATTCCCGCCAGGGTGGCGGTGGTGGAGAGAAAAAAAGAATTGACGATGGGCCTGGGCGCGACGGCGAGGGCGGCTTTCAGGTTTTGCAGGCTGAATTGCCCGTAATACATGACGGGACCGCTGGTCCTGGTCACTGCCGCCACCAGCACAACCATGAACGGCGCGAGTGCCAGAAAAACGACCAGGGCGCAACAGCCGAAGGCCGCCCAGGTCAGCACCGGGGGAAGCCTGAGTATTTCCGGAGGGCGCAGGGCCGACATGGCGTAACTTTTGCGCTCCACCCAGAACTTCTGGAGAACGGTCAAAGCAAGGGTAATGGCGACCAGCACGGAACTCAGGGATCCCGCCATGCCGGGATTGCCCCCCATTTCGCTGATGAATTCGCTGTACGCCTGCTCGGCCAGCACCTTGACGTCGCCGCCGATAATGGTGGGGACGCCGAAATTTTCAATGGACATGCAGAAGACGATAAGACCTCCCGCCGCTATGGAAGGGGTCACCACGGGCAGCGTGACGGTGCGGAACACCCTGAAGGGCGTTGCCCCCAGGTTGCGGGCGCTCTCTTCCAGCGAACGGTCCACCGAATTGATGGCAGCCGAAACCATCAGGAAGACAAAAGGGAAGAACTGCAGAGTGAAAACCAGAACTATCCCATGCCACCCCACGACGCTCGGCAGACGAATGCCCAACTCCTCAAGAAATCTGGTGATGAAGCCGCTGCGGCCGAGCATGAGCAGCCAGGCTTCGGCGCCGATGAAAGTGGGCAGAATAAGAGGCAAAGTGCCCAAGGTGCGCAGGAGATCGGCAAAAGGCAGTTTGAACCGGGTGGTGAAAAAAGCGAAGGGCACGCCGATCAGCACGCTGAAGAGCGTGGCGGCGGCGCTTACAGACAGGCTGTTCGCAAGACAGTTCCGATAAAAGGGCGTTGTGAACACCGCGGCGTAATTTTTGAGCGTGAAGCCGCCCCCGACGGCATCCTGAAGGCTTGCCTGAAAAATGGTGGACATGGGATACACCACAAGCAAAAAGAGCACGGCGAGGGCGGCCAGAAAAATGACGTTCCATGAGGTCAGGAGAGCTCCGGCGCGCATCATTCCGCCAGGACAACCGGGTGTTGCGGTGAAAAAAAGAGTTCCACGCGTTCCCCGGGGCGCTTCGGAAACGTTTTGCCGCCGGTGGGGACGTCAACCCGCATGATCTGCCCCAGAGCCTCTATCTGATAAAAAATGGCCGAACCGAGAAAGGTGCTTTGACGCACTATGCCGGCAAAACGGTTCTGCCGGTCTCCGGGGCCGGCCTCCCCTATCCACTCCGGACGCAACATGATGGTGAAAGGGGGCGCCCTGCGGGTGTCCATGTCCAGCACAACAGGCATCTGGCCGATGCGTCCCGTCGCGCCATCTCCGACTTCTGCGGGGAGGACTTCCAGCAGGGTGCAGGCACCCATGAATTCGGCCGTAAAACGGTTAACCGGGCTGAAATACACTTCCCGGGGGCTTCCCGCCTGCTGCAGCCGTCCGCCGGACAGTATGGCCAGGCGGTCGGAAATGGCCATCGCCTCTTCCTGGTCATGGGTGACATACACGGTGGTAATCCCGAACTCTTTCTGAATGCGGCGTATCTCCCCACGCATGTCAACCCGCAGTTTTGCGTCCAGGTTGGAAAGGGGCTCGTCCATAAGCAGCACCTGCGGCCGGATGACCAAGGCGCGGGCAAGGGCCACCCTTTGCTGCTGCCCGCCGGAAAGTTGTCTTGGAAACCTCTCCCCCATGCCGTCAAGGTGCACCGCATCCAGAATTGAAGAAACCCGCTCGCCTATGGCCGCTTGCGGCGTATTCCGGGCTTTCAGCCCGTAAGCCACATTTTCAAAAACCGTCAGATGGGGAAAAAGGGCGTAGTTTTGAAATACCATTCCCGTTTCCCGCTTGTGCGGCGGGGTTTTTACGATTGACCTTCCGGCGAAAAGAATATCCCCCCCATCCGGCAGGGAAAAACCGGCCAGCAGGCGCAGAAGCGTCGTTTTGCCGCAACCGCTGGGGCCCAGCAGGGTGAAAAGCTCTCCCTCGGCGATCTCCAGGCTGATATGGTCAACGACGGCCTGTTCCCCAAAGCGTTTTACAAGGCCGTCAAGCACAATGGAGGCCATGCGCGATATCCTTTCGCTGTCACAAGGGGACCGGCGTTCCTATTTCTTGTTCAGGGCGAGCTCCCGCCATTTGGCGAGGATCTCCTTCTGCAGGGAATTGGCTTCCGCGGGGCTGTAATCCTTCAGCACATTCATTTCGCCGAGGGCGGGCAGTCCGGTCACCTGTCCGGCGTCCGGGCGGGCGGGCCGGCGATGGTATTTGGCGAATATCTCCGAAACGACGTCCTTGGAAAGAAGGTAGTCAAAAAAAGCGCGGGCTTCCTTTTCATGCCTGGCCCCGGCAACCAGGGCCGCCCCTTCCGGCGCGGAAATCACGCCATCTGAAGGGTAAATGATTTTTACCGCCTCGGATCCTCCCGCGACATAGCGGTATGCCGCGTATTCCATGGTAATGCCCACAGCGAATTCGCCTTCGGCCGTGCCCTTGTACACGAGGCTTGAACTGTCAAGGATGCGCGCGTTTTCAACGAGCCTGGCGAGTCCGTCCCATCCGTACAGCTTGTAAATTCCGTAAATCTGGGCATAGGCGGAGCCGGACTTCGCCGGATCGGCCATGACGACCTTGTCCTTCCACTTCGGGGAAAGGATGTCGGCCCAGCTTTTCGGCATTTCCTCCGGTTTGACGAGTCTGGTGTTGACCATCAGAATCATGAGCTGGGTGTTCGAGGCCGTCCAGCGTTTGTCCGGGGCCACATAGCCTGGGGGCAGGTCTTTGCCTTCCGGAGAATCGTAGGGCATGAAATTGTCCTTCGCGGCATCCAGCACCGCCACGTCCCCGCTCCAGAATATGTCGGCCAGCGGGTTGTTTTTTTCGGCGCTGATGCGCTTCATGGCTTCTCCGGTGCCGAGACGGACCACCGTCACCTTGATCCCGCTCCGCTTCTCAAATCCCTGGGAAACCATGTCGAGAAGTTCAGGCTGATTGGAGGAATAGAGCACGACCTCCGCCGCGCCGGCCGCGAGCGGCAGACAAAAAGTGAAAGACAGGAGCAGGACTGCCGCCAGAGCATTTTTTATCTTGTCCACAGGTACCCCACAGTTTTGTTGATGCTGAACACAAAGCGGCTCCCGCCACTGCCACATACACGCAAGAAAGCCCGGTCCGCTGGGACGCGCTGACAACTTTGATCCGGGCCTGTGGAAGAAGATGACATTTTTGCCGCAACCAAGGTCAAAGTCAATGGCTTTTTTCCCCAGACAAACAGCCCGTCAACGTCGACTGTCATATCTCAATATATAGTTATTCTGCATTGATATTTTCTTTTTCACAAAATATCCGGTACCTGATTTCGCAATGGGCGGAGCAGGCGGACATCCCCCTCCAACCGGGGTTCATCAGTCTGAATCACCGGTCGTTTTGAAACGTCTTGCATAATTGGACGCAAGCGTGTATTGCAGGACAAACACTTTTGTGATTGTGGAGGTTGCAGGCATGAGTGAGCAAAAAGTGGATGTTGTCGTCGACGACGGCAGGGCGAAAATTTCCGATTTGTGGAAAAAGGAAGATTACTGGGCCATCTGGCTGGGATTTCTGGTGCTGATAGTGGGCTATGCGCTTTTTCTGGCCCAGACCCCTCCCAAATTCGCGGAAACCGTGGACAAGGCGAACCAGACTCTCAAGGTCGCCGCGGAAACTGTTCCCTTCAGAACCATTGAATATTTCCAGGCGCAAGACGCCAAAAAGAAGCTGCGGGCCAGAGACAGCGAAGCGGGCAAAACCATCGCTTCCTACACAAGAAGGCCCGGAAGATGGAATTCCAATCCCCTGGATTCGTTTTATGTGCCCAAGGCAACCGTAGACGCCGCCAATGAAAAGGCCAAACCCGCGGCGGAAGCGGCCAAGGTCAAAGTGGCCGCCGCTCTTGAACAGGCACGGACGGCGCAGAAAGCGGCGGAAGGGACGGGTTACAAAGACGCTTCGCTCAACCAGGCGGCCGAGGCCAAAATAGGCGACTGGCGCAAGGCCCAGAGCGCGGCCTCAAAGGCCGGCGCGGCCGCGGCGGCCAGACCCGTGAATATTTTCCCCACCCTGGCGGTGCTGATGATCCTGTTCATGGTGTTTTTCGGATCCGGCATGGTTTTTATGGGACAAAACGTGGTCAAGTTCGCGGCAGGATTTGTCGGCGTCTTTGTGGTGGCGGTGCTGGCCTTCATGCTGGGCTCGCAGAACACCATGCGGTTTTACGGCATCAACGCCGAAGCATGGGCCATCATTCTGGGCATGCTCATCGCCAATACGGTGGGGACGCCTTCCTTCGTAAAACCGGCTGTCCAGACGGAATACTACATCAAAACCGGCCTGGTGCTGCTGGGCGCGGAAGTCCTTTTCGACAAAATTGTGGCCATCGGCATCCCGGGCATTTTTGTGGCCTGGGTGGTAACGCCCATCGTTCTCGTCTCCACTTTCATCTTCGGGCAGAAAGTGTTGAAAATGCCCTCAAAAACCTTGAACATCACCATCTCCGCGGACATGAGCGTGTGCGGCACCTCGGCGGCCATTGCCACCGCCGCGGCATGCCGGGCCAAGAAGGAGGAGCTTACCCTCGCCATCGGCCTTTCTCTCGTGTTCACGGCCATCATGATGATTGTCATGCCTATTTTCATCAAGGCCATAGGCATGCCTCAGGTGCTGGGCGGCGCCTGGATCGGCGGAACGGTTGACTCCACCGGCGCTGTGGCGGCGGCCGGCGCGGCGCTGGGCGAAACGGGCATGTACGTGGCCGCCACCATCAAGATGATCCAGAATGTGCTTATCGGCGTGACGGCCTTTTTTGTAGCCCTGTACTGGACAACCAAGGTTGAGCCGGAGGAGCAGGGACTTACCGGACGCAAGGTGGGACTGGGCGAAATCTGGAACCGCTTTCCCAAGTTCGTCATCGGTTTTCTGGCGGCGTCCATTCTGGCTTCCCTGATCAGCGGCAGCCTGGGTTCTGACCTTTCCAACGCCATGGTCAACGAAGGTCTGGTCAGGGGCCTTACAAGCCCGCTGCGCACCTGGTGCTTTGTGCTGGCCTTCACCTCCATCGGCCTGGGCACCAATTTCCGCGAACTGGCCCATTACTTCAAGGGGGGCAAGCCGCTCATCCTTTATGTGTGCGGTCAGAGCTTCAACCTGATCCTGACTCTTGTCATGGCCTACGTGATGTTCTATATCGTCTTCCCGGACATCACCGCCAAGATATAAAACCGTTGGGGCGCCGGGCTGCCGGCGCCCCTTTTTTATCATGAGATTTTTACGTTTCTGTCTTGCCCTGACGGCCCTTTGGGCCGTCATCCATGTGCTTGCGCCCATCCCTGTGGAGCATTTCGCCCCCATGCGGGACTATGCGCAGGTGGTGCGGGATACGGGCATCGCGCCCGGCGCGCTCTATTACACCGACGTGGCGCAATCCAGCGACGCGGAAATGAACAACCGCGACAGCATCCGCTATGTCGCCCGCCGCAGCGTCGGCCCGGCGGTTTTCGTTTTTCTGGCCGGGTACTTCATGGTCCTGCTCTGCTTCCTCGTCCGGCGGCGAAGGAAGTAGCATAAGGCAAAAAGCCTTCGCGCCCGCATTGTTCCCGCTCTCCAAATGTCGTCAAGCGTGTGCCATGCCCTAATCCTGCGTCTGGGCCAGAATGTCGTTCTCCGCGTTCAGCACGGCTTCATCCTGCCCGGAATGCCCATCCTCCACGGCAATGGGCACGCCTCCGGCCACGCTTACGGTGACCCCGGCGCGCTGCGGATCGGAGGATGTCGCGGTGCGGGTGCCGCTGTCATAAACCCAGTCGTGGCTCAGTTCCAAACCTGAATTCGTTGCCTGGATGCCCAGGTTGGTCAGGCTGTCCTGACCGGGATTTTTCACGCCGCTGACGACAACCTCCACGCCGTCCTCATCGCCCGCGGCGCCGCCGGAGTTCAGGAACTTGTCCACACCCTGGGCGGCCATGCTGGTCAGAAGCGTGTCCAGCCCGGATCCTCCGCTAATTTGCTCGTCCGGACTGTTGCAGACCAGCACATCATTGCCTTCTCCGCCATACAACCGGTTTGCGCCCGCCCCGCCATCCAGAAAGTCATTGCCCTGCCCGCCGTAGAGGATGTCGTTGCCGTCGCCGCCCCTGAGCGCATCATTGCCCTGCTGGCCGTAAAGAATGTCGCTGCCGTCGCCGCCGTCCAGAATATCGTCTGCGTTTTCTCCTTTGGCGAGCGGGCTGTCCGCGGCGAAGGCATCGGAGTGGGCCACGATGAAATGCCGCATTTCGTCGCTGGTCACAAGGCTTTCATCGCCTCCGTGATTTCTGGCGGCCAGCCAGCGTATGACGATGTCCTGCGAATCGCCATTCTCAAGACCCTTGGCCCAGTCCATGCTGTCGTTGACGTGATTGTCGGGGTTTCCGGGGTCAAGCATCCAGTCGGCGTTGACGGCGTCGCCGAAAACAATGTCATCGCCCTCACGGGCCTCAATAATGGTATCGTAGACGTTGAGGGAGTCTTTCACCACGTTGGAGAGCACGCCGCTCAGGTTTCCGAAATCGTCCGCCAGATTGACCTGCCCCAGGACGGCGCCGTGCAGAACGGGAGTTCCCATGTCTATGTCGGAAGACAAATGGCCGTGGAGGAAGGCCTGAGCCTCGCTGTCGCTGGAATAGTCCACCGTAATAACCGGGGGCGCGGCGTTTCCGCCGCCGGAATTGTCAAACATGGAAAGCAGTTGCTCGGCCGACGGCTTTATGCCGATGCCCACGGCATAGGTGCTCACGCCGTCGTCGCTCAATTCGCGAAAGGCCGTGTAGGCCTGCTCCACCGCGGTCTGGGTGGTGGCCCAGCCGGAGCCGGGCACATAGCTCCCCCGCGCGTCGCGGTAGCCGGTCGGCTCGCCGTCGGTCAGAAAAATGTTGATGTTTTTGGCGTCGTCTGATTTGTCCAGGCCCTCAAACCACCGCCCGGCCGCTTTGAATGCCTGGCCGTAACCGGTGCTTCCGCCTCCCACGCCGTGTTTCTGTATGCCGGGCAGAGCGCCCACAAATTCCTGCGCGGCCCGGTAGTCTTTATCGTCCGAGATGGCGAAGGTTTCGCTGGGGGCCGCCTCCTGGGCAAAGGGCACAAAATGCAGCCTGACGTCGCCCTGGTAATCTTTGAACTGACGCATGGTGTCGTATATGGCGCTCTGCATCTGCCGCATTTCCTGCGCGTCCACGCTGGAGGAAAGATCCACGGTGATGTTCACGTTCAGGGGCGGGTAACTGTAGGTTTTATGTTCTTCGGGACCGCCCGCGTCGCCGATGAGGGCATCGTCGCCGACCCCGCCGGGCACAAACGCGCCTCCGCCGGCGCCACCCAGTCCCTGGCGGAAATTGTCCGGTATGATCCGGATGTCAACGGGCACATTGTCGACAGTCTGCCCGCTGTCATCCGACATGGCGTAGGTGAGGCCGGTGTCCGCGGCTTTCAGATGAAAATCGTCGGCCCTGTTTGACAGGGCGTCGTCAAAGAGCCTGCGCGCCGCCTCGCCGTCGGCCGTAAAGGTGTAGGAACCGTCGGCATTGACCGTGATGGTTCCGTAGTTTTCAACGTCGCCGCTCCAGGTTCCGGAGGCCTCGTCACGGGTCAGTTCCCGGCCGTTGTAAAAGACCCCGCTCACGCTCTTGCCCGCGCCTGTGTCGTTGTCCAGAAGATTGCCGGATACAACGGGACTGTCCTCGTTCAGCGCGACGCTGTCCGGCGCGGCTGTCGGGGGGGTCGGATCCGGAGGGGTCGGATCCGGAGGAATGGGCTCAATGTCTTCCCAGCCTTCGTCATCCACGCCACTGAGGTTCCCCAGTCCGTCCCTGAACTCGGTGGCCGGAGGCGAATCCTGCATCCCCCAGTCCAGCGGGCCGAGATGATTGAGGCCCGTATCCAGAACCATGTCGTCCCATTCCGTGTAATGGCCGCCGGTTGGCGTCACCGCGCCCACGGCCGGAGCGATGTCCGGGGCAAAGGCTTCAAAAAAATGGCTGCCGGACACCGTTTCGCCGTCCATCTCAAAATCCGGGATGGTGTCCTGATCGTATATTGTGTAGAAGTTGGATATTTCGACGCGAGCGCCGTCGTCAAACCGGAACACAAGCGCGTCGCCGATGCGTTCCATGGCTGGCTGACCCGCGGGAAAGCCCAGCACCAGCCGGACTGACGGAATTCCGTCGATGACAATGGCCTTGCCCGCCGCCGGGCGCGGGATGGTGATGTCCGTCACGATATTCTCCTTTTGCCGCAGAGGGCTGTGGTTGCGCGCTTGTATGTACGTCAGTTTTCATTCGTCCCAAACGGAATAACGCGTGCCTCCCCTTTCGTCTCACCGGCTTTTTTGCGGAACCCCTGCCGTCTGTCCTCGCCGTCGACAAGGCCCGCCAGCCATTCCGCCGTGTGCAGCACCGGGATGGTTGCCCGTCCCATATTGATGAGGCAGCGGCCAATGCCTATTTTACAGGAAGGGCAGCCCACAAGCACGGGACCGGCGTATCCGTCCGCCAGATTTTCGGCAAGCCGTTTCTGTTTGCCTTGGCGCAGGGTATTGAAAATTTCCGGTGAGGTCATGGCTCCCATGCCCGATTCGGCGCAGCATCCCTGGCTCAACTCCACTGTGCTTCCTGTAAGGCCTGAAATCGCCGCGGCCATGAGCTTGCGACCCCTGATCTTATGCAGGCCTGGCCATTCGCA
>JAISXC010000221.1 GCA_031270875.1 Desulfovibrio sp. | reverse complement strand
GTGCTCAGGGCCATCGGCGTGCCGTTCAACTACGCGCACGGCTCGGTGCGCCTCTCGCTTTCCGGCTATACAACGGAAGAAGAAGTGGACTACGTGATTGAACACCTGCCCGGCGTCATAGAAAAGCTGCGGGCCATCTCGCCGTATAAAAAATGAGTGACAGGGCCCGGCAGACAGTCTATTGCAGCGCCTCCACAATGGTTCCGGCGGAAGGAGCGTCCAGCGGCTTCCCGTCCGCAATCACGGCCGGCAAGGATTTGACGCCATAATATGTGCCCGCCTGCATCGCCTGGTACGAATTCACGTTCCCCGCGTCATAGCAGTATTTCGACACCGCCAACTCCTCTCCTGGGGAAACGGGAGGGCGCAGTTTGTTCATGTAGGTGTATAGAATGGGGTAATCACTCGGGTGTGCCGTCGCGTCATACTCATTGTTGAACGGCACAACGCGCCCCCTGACGCGCTTTTGCTCGGCCTTGACCGCATTCCAGCGCGCAAGGGAGTGGCTGAGCCACGGCATGGCCTCCCCCGGACGTGAATAGCTGAGCCATATGGCGAAACCCATCAGGTCAGTGCCGTAGTTTTCCCTGTTGATGGCAAAAACAACAATTTTTGCCTGCGCCGGGGAGAGGGAGCGTGCGGCCTCCACAACCGTCTGCCATGTTTTTTCACTCCGCGGCTCGGAAAAATCCAGCAAAACAAGAATCTCGTGCGGAGCGCGGGCATCGCCAAAAACAACAGGATACAGCTCCTCCCGCCAGCGCTGGCGGTGGGCGGCCTCACCTTCAATGCGGTGCGCCCTCGCCCCCATCTGCCTGATCATCCGCTCGTCCGCATCGGAAAGACGGCGCGTATTGGGCAAGGCCGCATTCATGTAGGGATTGAAGACATTTGTTCCGCCGCCGGCGGAACCGGTCACAACGCGTCCCTGCGTCGGCGCATCCGGGACCGCTGTTTTGACGGCGCCCGAAGCGCAGCCTGCCATCAAAACCAGGCATACTATTGCCGCGAGATGTCTACGCATGCCTTACTCCGAAGTAAGAAGATTTGGGATTGCAGTCCCGGCGCTTTCGCGCATCAGACGCGATCCGCCCTCCAATTCAGCTCTCTGGCTGCTCCCTCAAGATGGCGCAGCCAGATTTCCGCAAATCCTGCGTATTCCGCCATTCCCTTCAGTACGGGAATACAGGCCCTGCCTGTGGCCTCAATACGTGAACGCCACGATGTCTCCCCCACTCCGGCCATGTCCTGCTGGGCATGGCGTCCCACGACGGAAAGCAGGGGCATGAGCCAGACGCGCGCGGCCGAAAGCCTGGGCAGAATCTCCTCAAGTTCCGCTCCGCCGTTCATGGCTCCCACATGCACACGGCTGTCCAAAGCGTATACAGCCCCGGCCAGATCCCCGTAGCGCGCCACTGCCGCGTGGCGCGCGCCGTGCCCCATCAAAACCACATCCTCGGCGGGACAACGGCTATCCGGAAGATGCCGCACAATCGCCGCCGCGGTTTCACGCACGTCGTCATCCGCCGCCAGCAGGGGTTTGCCGATTCGACAGACGATGCCGGCGCTTTGGGCAACCTCCTGCACGGCAGCGCATAGCCCGGTATATTCCTTTCCGGCAATGGTCTGCAAGGGCTGTACGACGATTTCTTCAAACCGCTCAAAAGCAAGCCGCCGCAAAGCCTTGACGGCGGAGTCGCTTTTTCGCCGCGCCAGAACAAGACGCTCCCGCAATACAACGGAAGTGTAGGCCCAGCGCACGGGTATTCCCGGAAAACGCGCGCGCGCAAGCGCATCAAAGTTCCTCAGGGAATTCTGCCCTTGGGCGTCGCTTGCGCCAAAAGCCGCCAACAAAATCGCGCGTTTCATCGCCGGCTTCAATGGCCCGTAATACCGTACTTTCTCAGTTTATACTGCAGAAGGCTCTTGGAAATTCCCAAATATTCCGCCGCCTTCACCTGCACAAGTTCAGCCCGCACAAGCGCGCGGCGTATGAGCGCCGCCTCAATCTTTTCCAGCGTATCGGCCAGGTCCAGCTGCACCGGCAGCAGATCCACGGCGCTTTTGAACTGCGCCTCCTCATCGCGGATGTCCGGCGGCAGAGCCTCCACGCCGATAAGCGCCTCCGCGCCCAGCACAAGGCAGCTCTCCACCACATTCTCAAGCTGGCGAATATT
Organism: Desulfovibrio sp.; assembly: GCA_031270875.1. The sequence continues at coordinate 4,091 of JAISXC010000221.1, read as the reverse complement.
CCCGGGCCATTCGTAGCCGGTGAGATAATTCAGCGCCTCGGGGGTGAAGGATTTTGGCGGCATGTTGTTTTCCGCCGAGACTTTTTCCACAAAATGCGCCACCAGCAGCGATACGTCTTCACGCCTTTCGCGCAGCGGAGGCAGGGGAATCTGCACCACATTCAGGCGGTAAAACAGGTCGTCGCGGAAAAACCCCTTTTCCACAAGAGCCGTCAAATCCTTGTTTGTGGCGGCAACAACACGAATGTCCACCTCAACGGATTCACTGCCTCCAACGCGCTCAAAGCGGCGTTCCTGAAGAACGCGCAAAAGTTTTACCTGTAAATCCGGCGTCAGTTCGCCCACTTCATCCAAAAAAAGCGTCCCGCCGTCAGCCTGCTCAAAACGGCCTCTGCGCATGGCGACGGCCCCGGTAAACGAACCCTTTTCATGCCCGAAAAGCTCGCTTTCCAACACTCCCGCATTCAGCGCCATGCAGTTCACGGAGACAAAGGGCTTGTCCTTGCGCGGGCTTGTATAGTGAATGGCGCGGGCCACAAGTTCCTTGCCGGTTCCGGACTCGCCGGTGATGAGCACTGTGGAACGGCTTGGGGCCGCGCGGTCAACCATAACCAGCACGTCGCGCATGGCGCGGCTGCGCCCCACAATCTTGTGCACGCCATACCTGTCTTCCATGGCTTCCTGCAAAAGCCGGTACTGCCTGTGGGCGTGTGAGAGTTCCGCCGCATTGTGAACGGAAAGCAGAAGCTCGTCGTTGGAAAAGGGTTTTGTGATATAATCAAAGGCCCCGAATTTCATCACCTCGACAGCGCTTTCGATGGTACCGAAAGCCGTCATGACAAGCACGGGAATATGCGGCCAGTTTTTCTTGACCCGTTGCAGCACTTCCTGCCCGGAAACCTTGGGCATCTTCATGTCCGTCACCACGACATCCACTTCACTCTCGTCCAAAAAGGCCAGAGCCGTTTCCGGATCATTGACGGCGGTTACCGCGTATCCCTCATCTTCCAGAAGCGTCTGCAACACCAGAAGATAATTTTTTTCGTCATCCACAATCAGAATGTGCGATCGTTCACTCATTTAGCGACTCCACTGCCACGGCGGCGTACTCATCGGCATGCTCCAAAGCCCACGCTTCTCCACAACAGCCTGATGTTCCTGGATATACCAGCGCCGGCAAAAAACAGCTCTGCACTGCGCGCGGTTGACCCAGGCAAGGCCCTGATAAAGGAGCTGATAATTTATCGAATCACTGCCAAGTTGAATCAGGGCGCGCAAATGACCCGATCTGTCCTTGGAGACGGATTTCAGGTTGATTTCCGTCCCTTGGGGGAGTTTCCAGCGAAGCCAGGTCAGAGATTCCGACCCGAAGGGTTGACTCGCCGTGGGCACCTCCACCCCGTAAAAAAGGTATCTCTCCACCGGCTCATCCAAATTCCGGCTTTCGCTGACCACAACCGCGCCGTCATCTTCCACGCGCACGACGTACCCTTCTCGCGCCAAGCCCGGCGCGGCGGCGTAAAAAAAGCATACCACAGCTAAAAAAAAGGCGCGAGCGAGCATGTGCCCTCTTTCCGGCAAGATATCGTGCCCATGATCTTTCCCCTGATTCCCAACGCAGCATAGCGCCATTTTGATTGGGGAACAATGGTTTTCGCCTGTCGTTCGGCCAGGTCAGGCCCTCATCCGGCCTTTCCCCGCCGGCCATGTCCAATAATCCTCTTGACGCTCTCTAAAGTAAATGCTTTTCTAGATGGAAGAGGAGTATCCCATGCAGGCCATAAGCCGTTCCATACATCTTTCGGTGCATATCCACAAAGACCCCGCCGCCATGGCGGAACGCGCAGCCCATATTCTGGCCGCCGCCTGTGAGGAGGCCCTGGAGGAACGCGGCGTGTTCAAAATAGCCCTGTCCGGCGGGCACACTCCCATCCCCCTGTTTCGTCTGCTTGCCGCAAGCGACTGGGCGGATCACCTGCCTTGGGGCAAAATGACGTTTTTCTGGGTGGACGAACGTTGCGTTGGCCCGGATCATCCGGACAGCAATTACGGCCTTGCCCGGCGTGAGCTTTTGAGCCGCGTCCCGGCCACCCATTTTTTCAGGATGCGGGGGGACAAAAATCCTGTCTTGGCCGCCGCCCAATACGAACAGATTTTGCGCAACGATTTCAATCTGCAGGATCACGAGTTGCCGCGTTTCGATTTCATGCTTCTCGGCATCGGCGACGACGGACACACGGGATCCATCTTCCCCAATTCCCCGGCACTTGCCGAAAGGAAACGCCTTGTCATTGACCAGTACGTTCCGGAGCGAAAGGCGGATCGCCTGACGCTCACCCTGCCCGTCATCAACAACGCCCGCTGTTGCATGTTTCTCGTAAACGGCAAAGAAAAGCACGGCGTACTCTCCCAGAGCCTCAATCTGCTCTCGGAACCGACCTTGCCCGCTCAACTGGTGCGCCCGTCGGGCGGCGATCTGATCTGGATTGTGGATGAAGCGGCAGCCACAGGGCGGTAGCGCTCCTTTCTGGAAATTTTATATCGAGACGTTTGGCTGCAAAGTCAACCAGTACGAAAGCCAAGCCCTGCGCGAAGCCTGGGGAAACATCGGCGGCGCGGAGTGTGAAAACCCCGGAGAGGCGGAGGTCATCTGCATCAACAGTTGCGCCGTTACCGCCAGAGCTGAGCGAGACGCGCGCAATGCCGTTTTCCGCCTCAAACGCGCCGCTCCCTCGGCCAGACTGATACTCACCGGCTGCGCAACGAAATTTTTTACCAGCCACAGGCAGGGCACGGGTCCCATTCAGGCAGCGCCTGACATCCTTTTGCCGCAGGAAAAAAAAACTCTGCTTCTGGCTGATCCCCGGGTATTGCCATCAAACCCGTCTACCCTGCCTGCCGCCGCATCGCGCAACTCCTTTCCCCCCTTCCAGATAGCCACATTCAAACGGACGCGGCCGGTTGTCAAAGTGCAGGACGGTTGCACGCACCGTTGCGCATATTGCGTTGTGCCGTTTACACGCGGCCCTTCAACAAGCCGCCCTCCCTCGGAAGTTTTGGCGGAAGCCCGACGCCTGCTCAAGGCCGGATATGCCGAAATCATTCTCTCGGGAATAAATTTGCACGAATACGGCCGGGACAACCTGCAATTCGGTGATTTCTGGGATTTGCTGAACTCTCTGGAAGCCGAACTCGCCGCCGAATTCGTTGGCAGGGCTCGTCTCCGCATAAGCTCTCTCGCTCCCTCGCAGCTTACGCAGCGCGGCCTGGCCTGCCTTGCGGCAAGCCGCATGGTCTGCCCCCATCTTCACCTCTCCCTGCAACACGCAAGCCCCGCCGTTCTCAAACGCATGGGACGCGGGCATTATTCAACGCAAAGCGTGGCGGATACCGTGGCCGCGCTGAGCAGCATCTGGCCTGTCATGGGACTCGGAGCGGATATTCTTGTGGGTTTCCCCGGTGAAACGGAGGCGGATATCGCCTTGTTGACAGAGTTTGTGCATGAGCTTCCTTTCAGCTACGCCCATGTTTTTCCCTGGTCGTCCCGTCCCGGCACTCCGGCCGCCGGCTTTGACGGGCAGTTGCCCATGTCCGTCAGACGGGAGCGCGCTTTCCGCGTGCGTGAGGCCGTGGCGCAGCGCCGCGCGGCTTTTTTCCGGAAACAGCTTTCCCTGAAGCGCATGCTGATAGCGATTGACAGCCCTAAAACAACCGCGACAGGCATGAAAGGCCTGAATGAATTTTACGCGCCCTGCGTTTTTCAGCAGAAAATCAATGATGCGTCCGGGCTTATCCCGGCAAGACCGATCGCTCTGGCGGACGATAATTTACTGGTGGAAATCATTTGAAAAATGTGACATGGAGGGTGGCATGGCGCGACTGACAATTCTTTTTCTCCTGTTCATCGGTCTGGCGGCGACAGTGCAGGCTCAGATAAAAACCTTCACGCATTTCGGCGCTGATTTGCCGGATGGCTGGGATGGCGAAGAAACTAGCGGTTTTACAGGTGAAAAGGGCAACGAATATATGCTTGTTTTCAAAAAACACGACGAGGCGGGGGAAAACATCAAGGGAGTGGTGAGTGTTTTTCT
>JAISXC010000216.1 GCA_031270875.1 Desulfovibrio sp. | reverse complement strand
ACAAGATCAATGCTTGTTTTGTCCGCGATCTTGCCGAGCAGGGCGGCGCCGATGCCGCCAAGGCCGAAGGCCAGGCCGAAAAACAGGCCGGCAACCGCGCCGACGTGCCCCGGCGTGAGTTCCTGGGCGAAAACCAGAATGGCGGAAAATGACGAGGCCATGATAAAACCGACAAGCACAGCCAGCGCCGCGGTCCAGGCCAGACCCATATACGGCAGCGCCAGCGAAAAGGGGGCGGCGCCGAGTATGGAAAACCAGATGACCCATTTGCGGCCGACTCGGTCGCCCACAGGCCCGCCCACGTAGCCGCCGAGCGCCACAGCGCCCAGAAAAAGGAAGAGATAGATTTGGGAAGCCTCCAGGCTGACGCCGAATCTGTTGATGAGATAAAAGGTGAAAAAATTGGCCAGACTCACGGTGTATATTTGCTTGGAGGCCATCAGGACAAAGAGTATGACAAGGGCGCGCGCCCAGGCGGGATGAGGAGCGGCGGGATTTCTGGCCTGCTGGCGTCTCGCGTTTTCGCGGCTTTGTTCCGCCACCCAGCGGCTGACAAAGGTGAGCGTGACGCAGCAGGCGAGGGGAATGCAGGCAAAAAGCGCCAGTGAGCGTTGCCCGTGCGTCACCACAAAAAAGGCGGCGATAAGGGGGCCGATGGCTTGGCCGACGTTGCCGCCGACCTGAAAGATGGATTGCGCCCGGCCGAATTTTCCGGTGGAAGCCATGTAGGCCACGCGGGACGATTCCGGGTGAAAGACGGCCGAACCGGCCCCCAGCAGAATGCAGCCGGCGAGCAGCCAGGCGTAATTCGCGGCGAAGGCCATACAGACGATCCCCAGCATGGTGAAGGTCATGCCAGTCGGCAGAATGCGCGGATGCGGATGTTTGTCCGTGTAAAGGCCTATGGCCGGCTGCAGGACGGAAGCGCACATCTGGTAGGCGAAGGACAGAAAGCCGAGTTCCGTGAACGACAAGGCGAAATTGCCCTTGAAAAGCGGATAGAGGGCAATGACCAGGAACTGCGCCATGTCGTTCAGGCAATGGGCGAGGCTTATCAGGATGAGCACGCGCAAGGGTGTTTTTTTGTCATGAATGGCAAGCATGGTTGTATTTTTTGGTAATATATTGAAAAACCGCCGGTCTTTTTGCAAGGCGGTCGGCGGGGGCGTGGTCGCGCCGGTTCTGTTCCGGGGCATTTCCCAACTGTTCGTCAGCGGTTACTGTAGAAATTTATCAGGCAGCCGTCAAGAATGATGCGCCGTTCGTCTTCCGTAAGCTCCTTGAGCAACAGGAAAATGCGGCTTGCTCTCCAGTCGTCGCCGTCCCGTGTGACGACCATTCCCGCAATGGTTTCCCGTTTTTCTTCAACAGCGGCGCGGATGTCCGGAATGAGCAGCCAGTCTCCCGCGCGCAGTCTTTTCGCCCATTCCGCGGCCACAACAAAAGGCAACAATCCCCAGTTGACAAGATTGGAACGGTAACGTCTGGTGGCGTATTCCGTGGCCAGATTGGCCCAGCCGCCCAGCACCTTTTGCGAGGAGGCCGCCTGTTCGCGCGCTGATCCGTCGCCGGGCCTGGCGGCAAAGATGGCGGAACCGAGTCCTGTCTGGGCAAGGCCGCCCGGCATGAGGGGGGCTTCCAGCCCGGCCGTCGCGCAGACGGGGCGCATCCTGGCGAGCAACCGCGCGTCTGTCGGACTGTTCCGACGGATTTCCTCAAGTTTTCTGATTTCTTTTGCCCGGGCCACGTAGCCGGGATCTTTGCGGGAAAACGCAAATTCCGCAAGTTTGTGCGGGTTGGAGCGCAGGGAGGAGATTTCGCCGGAAGGCATCAGCTCATCCGTTGTGGTGACGGGGTCTGTAATGACAGAGGCCAGTTGCAGCATCAGATGTTTGGGCAGGGCGGACATTTTTGGCCAGTCGACGATATTCGGACCAAAAACGAGGGGGGTGTCGGACTGCGGAGCGCCGTATCCGTTATAGACGCGATTGGCGTAAATGCGGGGTTCGTAGCGGTAGTTCGTGTCCACGCCTTTTGCAATGTTCTCCCAATCCAGTTCTGTGGCGGCTGTCAGGCGGCCGCCGTTGGCCGCCGTGGCGGCGATGGAGCGGGCGTCCATCAGGGCGACGGCCGCAAGCTGGTCATCATCCGGTTTTGAGCCTTCGCGGTTGGGGAAGTTGCGAGTGGAATGCCGTATGGAGAACGCGCCGGTGGCCGGCGTGTCGCCAGCGCCGAAACAGGGGCCGCAGAAGGCGTTTTTGATAATGGCCCCGGCGGTCATAAGTCGAGGAACGGACGTATTGCGCACGAGAGCCAAGGCCTGCGGGGCGCTGGCCGGATAGATCGAAAGGCTGAAGGTTCGGTTGCCCGTGCTCTTCCCGTCCAGGATGGCCGCCGCGAGAGTGATGTTTTCAAAAGAGCCGCCCGCGCAGCCGGCGATGATGCCCTGATCCGCCATGGGGCGGCCGCCGCTGATTTTGTCCGCCAGCCGCAGTTTGGTCTTTGCGCCGAACAGTTTTTTGGCCTCATCATCCACTTGTCCCAAGATTTCGCGGGCATTGCGGTTTAGTTCCGTGATGGGGATGGCGTTGCACGGATGGAAAGGCAGGGCGATCATGGGTTCAACCTGTTTCAGGTCCACCCTGATCAGGCCGTCATAACAGGCGGGCGCGTCATGGGTCAGCAGCGCGTAGTCCCCCGGCCGGCCGTGAAGGGTCATCCATTCGCGCACCTTGTCGTCCGTCGGCCATATGGAAGACAGACACGTGGTTTCCGTGGTCATCACGTCAATGCCCGATCGGTATTCCACCGAAAGACCGGCAATGCCGGGCCCCATGAACTCCAGTATCCCGTTCTTCACAAAGGCCTTTTTGAATACGGCGGCGATAAGCGCCAGCGCCACGTCCTGAGGCCCGACGCCCGGCCGCGGCGCGTTCTCAAGCCATACGCCCGTCACGGCGGGCGCGGCGAGATCGTAGCTTTTGCCGAGAAGCTGCTTGACCAGTTCCGGGCCGCCTTCGCCAATGCCCATAGCGCCCAGCGCTCCGTAGCGGGTGTGGCTGTCCGATCCCAGAATCATATTGCCGCATCTTGTCATTGTCTCGCGGACGTACTGGTGGATGACGGCCAGATGCGGGGGCACGAAGATGCCTCCGAATTTTTCGGCGGCGGACAGGCCGAAAACATGATCATCCTCATTGATGGTGCCGCCCACGGCGCAGAGAGTGTTGTGGCAATTGGTCAGAACATAGGGGAGGGGAAATTCCGTCAGCCCGCTGGCGCGCGCTGTCTGGATGATCCCCACATAGGTGATGTCGTGGGAGGCCAGCGCGTCAAACCGCAGGCGCAGGGTCCCCGGCTCACCGGAAATATCGTGTGCGGCGAGAATACGGCCCGCGAGCGTGTTTTGCCGCGCCGCCGCGAGGTCGATGTTCCGGGCCGAGGCCTGACCGGCGTCAAGCAGCGCGCCGTTGTCCAGCACACAAGGGGCATCAATGAGTGCTACCATGAACAGCCTTCAATATTCCTCATCGGCATCTTTGTCCGTTTATCAGCAACGGCGCAGGCTATGCGTCCTCGTCCTGCGGCCGCATCTCCTCCTTGAGGGAGTTGGCGCGCCTGAGCAGTTGCTCCAACTGTATATCCGCGCCGAGCACGCCCGTGATGCGGTCGCTTTCGTCCGTTATCGCGCAGGAGACGGTGATGATGAGCTTGCCGGTGAATTGTGACTGACAGACATCCATAATGTGCAGATCGCCGGTCTGCATGGGGGTTTTGAACCATTCCCGCTGGGAAAAGTCAAAGCCGACGGGCAATGTCTGAAATTTTTCCTTGTAGTTCCGGTCGGTAATGACGGCGCATTTCAGACTGCCCCCGGTATCCGTCAGGTAGAGATACTGAATAAAGGGGTAGTTCCCGGCAAAGTCGTTCAGTCTCGCGTCAGCCTGCCCGCCAAAGTCATGCGGATCAATGCTCTGTGCGAGTTTGAGTATGAGTCCCGCTGCAATTTCCCCGGCCAGGCGTTTGATGTGGTCATATTCGGAAACAAAGAATTCCGGCATGTATTTCTGTACAAAAGCTTCGATTTCTTCGTGGGAGAAATTCGTCGTCCGGCCGTGTTCATAGGAATTCATGATGGCGTCGTAGATCAGCCCCACAGCCGGATGTTTTTTGGATACGCCGCGTTCCGCCGGCAGACGCAGGTTCGTGTTGATCCAGTAGGCGATGCCGGCGCGTCCGGTCTTGTCCGTGATGGCAATCGGCACGGGCCGGTTCAGCAGGCGCCGCGTGTCAAAGATGTTGTAAATTTCCTCGTTCTTGATCAGCCCGTCGACATGTACTCCGGCGCTGGTGGCGTTGAAGTCCCGTCCGACGAAGGGGTAATTGTGCGGAATTCTGTAATTCAGTTCTTTTTCAAAAAATTCGGAGAGTTCATTCAAAACTGCCGTGTCGGCCGCCGCATCGTCACCCGTGAGGGAGACATATTCCACCAGCAGGGCTTCCAGGGGCGTATTCCCCGTGCGTTCGCCAAAGCCCATCAGGGTGCCGTTGACGGAACCGCAACCGTACAGCCAGGCCGTGACGCCGTTGGCCAGCGACTTGTGGAAGTCGTTGTGGCCGTGCCATTCCAGCCATCCGCCCGGCACGCCCGCCTCAATAAAGGCGCGCACTATGCGCTGCACAGAGCGGGGCAGGGCCGCCCCGGGCCACGGCACGCCGTAGCCCATGGTGTCGCAGAGGCGGATTTTAACCGGCATGCCGCTCTGACGGGAAAGTTCCATGAGTTTTTGGGCCAGCGGCAGGCAGAAACCGTAAATATCCGCCCGCGTGACATCCTCGAAGTGGCAGCGGGGCATGATGCCCCATTCCAGGGCCTGACGGGCAAGATCCACGTACATGTTCATGGCTTGGCGGCGGGTCTTGTGCAGCTTCAGAAAGATGTGGTAGTCCGAAACACTGGTCAGCATGCCTGTTTCGGTGAACTCCATATCCCGCACAAGCCTGAGGTCTTCCCTGGTGGCCCGTATCCAGGACGTGATCCTGGGGAATTTGTAGCCGCGCGCGCGGCATGCCTCGACGCATTTGCGATCCCTGTTCGAGTAGATGAAAAATTCCGCGGCCGCGACCAGGCCCGTTTTTCCGCCCAGGCGATAAAGAAAGTCAAACATTTTGGCAACCTGTTTGACCGTATAGGGTGGTCTGGCCTGCTGGCCGTCGCGGAACGTCGTGTCCGTGATGCGCATCTCCTCCGCGGGACGAGGGGCGAGCAGCACATCGTCGAAAGCGGTGCGGCAGATGCTTGTATAGGGAAAAAGGTCACGGTAGAGCTGGGGTTTTTCCGGTTCCTGAAGGTCAAAGACGCGGTTTCCGCCGCTCTGGTAAATAATGTTCATGGTTTCTCCCGGTTCGCGTTGCGCGCGGGGTTAGAGCAAATTAACATTGAAAATGTATAATTTGCTCTGCAAGGATTTCCTTGCAAATCCTTGCCGCGAGATCGTCGCAAGGCGAATTCACTTCGCCGTCAAGCGACAATCTCAAGCGTAAAATGCTATAGCTCAATATTCTAACATATGCAGACCCCGGTTGCCACAAAAATTTCAGGTAATCAGTCCTTCCGCCTCGCGAAAAGTCGGATCAGCGGGATTCAATCCCAATTCAACATCTCCGTCTACTCCCCCCCGCATACCGCTGTATAAGTCAAGGTTAACCAATTCGTAATACTGTCCTGCAAGATTCACCGGCTGTATAGAGCCGGCCGCAAGCAAAATATTGCTCAGCCTGTGCGGCAAAGTGACTATCCACTGCTGCAGACGGCGATAAAGGACGCGATCCGCTCGCCCGGCCCGCAGGGCCTCCAAATCAGTCTTTGCGGCATCACTGTACGGCACAATGACAGGTACCTCGTCATGTTCGATAAAACGGAAATTCTCTGACACACTGCGAAAGGGGAAGAAGCCGTCTTTTGCGGTTTCAGCCACCTGGCGCAGTATTTTTTTTGCATCCAAGGCATTTTCACCTTGCAGGGCATAGAGGTCATCAAAATACAATTTGGTGGCGGATGGAGAAAGCAGGGGCAAACCCGCTCTGACAACTGCTCTGCAAGCGCTTTGCCGGCAGCTTTGTTCGCCTCTGACCGTGTGAGGCAAGTCAAAAACATAACACTTCCCCCGGCCGAACAGTCCTTCGCGATTGGATCGCCCGGCGGCCTGGGCAATGGACTCCTGGCCGGCCATGGCCCGATAGACCACGGGGAAGTCAATGTCTACCCCGGCTTCTATCAGGGAGGTGGCGATGAGCCGCACAGGTGGACAGGACGGGTCTTTCAGCAGAGACTTTACCCGATTCAGCACCACCCTGCGATGGTCCGGACACATCCAGGTGCTCAGGTGATAAAGGCCGCTCGCGTGCTTTTCCCGAAGCGATTGGCACAATTCGTGGGCCTGCTTTCTGGTATTGACGATGCACAACACCCGCTCATCCCTGATGAGCCGTTCCGCCAAGTCTTCCACTGCCATAGCGCCGATAAATTCTATGTCCACACGTTCAAGATCCGTAAACAGCGACTCGACATCCGGCACGATCTCACGCACGTTTTCCAATCCGTTGCGATTCCACGGTTTGATCCCGAGTTCCGGCTGTGTGGCCGTACACAAGACAAAGGAGACGCGGTACGTTGAAACCAGTTCCTTGATTGCGGCCAGGCATGGCCGCAACAGCGGCAGGGGCAAGGTTTGCGCCTCATCCAGAATGACCACGCTCCCGGCAATATTATGCAGTTTGCGGCAACGTGATGAACGCGCCGCAAAAAGGGATTCGAAAAATTGCACCGCAGTGGTCACTACTATGGGCGCATCCCAATTCTCGAAGGCCAAAGAACGCATATTGTCCACGCTGTCAGCATATTCAGGAGAAGCTGGTTCGGATTCCATAATGTTGGAATGATGCTCCAGAATAGTATGGGCCAAGTCCGGGCCAAGCACTTCACGAAAGACTCCCGCCGTCTGTTCGATAATGCTGGTATAAGGGATAACGTAGATAATGCGGCGTAACTTGCAGCGGCAGGCGTGATCCAGAGCGAATGCCAGAGAGGACAAGGTCTTTCCCCCTCCCGTGGGCACGGTGAGGGAAAAAATGCCCGGCTCAAGCAGCGCCGCCCTTTTGCACGCCTCCAGTACTTCCGCCCGGCGCGTGTTGACTTTGCCGAGCTTGCTGTTTTTTATCTTCTCCGTCAGATGGTTGTTCAATATCGGGCGTAATATCTCCAACCGCGGATAGACGTTCCGCAAGGCCGCCTTGCCGGGTTGGAGAAAAGCTTCAGTATTCAAAAAATCCGCGTCCACCAGACAGGAAAAAAGCATATGCGCCCAAAAAAACAGGGAAAATGCCATATCTTCGACGGTATCCGGTCTACGGAGGTCAGGCAGCCGCGGAGGTTCAGGCAAAACGATTTCCGAAACCCAAGCTGAATAATCAGGAATCGAAGGAGTGACCAGACGTTCCGCAAGCGCTGTGCCCGGATTGCCTGAGGGAAGGCCGTCAACCAAACCGGTATGGTGGCCGGATATGATATGGGCCGCCAGCCTGCCTACAGCCTCATGAACATTATGCCTCCCCAGAAGCCGGATAGCTTCTAAGGCGCCGGCCAGGGAGTGGTCCACACGTATTGGGGAGCCTGCCAGCCTTTGCTGAAAAGGCGTTGAGTACTTGCCGAGATCATGCAATAATCCGAACAGCTTTGCCCAAAGCGCATTGCCGAAAACTTCGGCAAAGTCCCCGGCCAGAGCGGCTGTTTCCGCAAGATGGGTATGCAAAGGTTGCCATTTGTCCTCAGGTTGCCCTTTTATGCTGTGCGCGTAATAATGCATAAGAAACCTCCGATTGTCTGGGATATTAGGCTGTATCGCCACGTGAAGCGTAATACTTTGAAACTGTTTGGTATTATAAAATATTAAATGTTTTGGCTCTAGTTGTTTTACCTGTTGATTCGGTACGGCAAAGATTGAAATCCCTTAAAATTCAGAGTGTTATATTTATGGCTAATTTTCAATCTGTTACAAATGTTTTCGAGATTTTC
>JAISXC010000190.1 GCA_031270875.1 Desulfovibrio sp. | reverse complement strand
TCCATCATCGGATCACGCAGACCACTGATGTCCACACGCTCCACGCCGGGCAGGGAACGCGCCTCATCCCGCGCTTTCACGATCCATCCCATGGAGGCGGTGCCTTTGAAGGAAAGGGTTCCCTTGCCGTCATAATCCATGGTTACGGTGTCCGGCAGTTTTATGTCCGTTTCCGCCCGCCTGGCGACAATCGCCGGGTCATACGAAATGTAGGGAACGGATTTGAAGAGGAACAGCTTCCGGTCGATGCCGCGCTTTTGCAGCACGCCTTCCGGCGTGTCCGCGAGCGCGTCTTTGAGAACGGTTGCTTCCCACGGAGCGTCCTGTCCTCTCACGACATTCGTCAGCAGCAGGCCGGGCTCGGCCCGCAGAATGTTGAGCGCTCTTTCCATTTTTTCCGTGAAGGTCTTCCGCTCTTCCATGAGGGCCTGCCGGAGTTGGGCGCGGAGATTGTCCTGGTACGAGCAATATCCCAAACCGCAGGCCAGAACGAGAATCAGGAAAACAGGCAGAGCCTTGCCCCACCAGGGGAGTTTTTTGTCGTCATCCACATACCGCGAGATGAGGCAGTCGCCCAGATAAGAGGTCGCTCCGGCAAAGGGAGCCGTATCGCCGGAAAATCCCGCAAGGGCGTCAGCATACTCCAGCAGGAGAAAATCCAGGGTGGCGTGGATCTGCTCGCGGAAGGCGACGGGGGGCGTGCCGCGGACCACGCAGGCCAGGTAGGCCTGTGATTTTTTCTCAATAATAATGGTGTACTCACCGAGTTGCAGGGATTCAAGATCTCCTTCGCCGCCCCCGGCAAAGCAGCTACGGACAAAATCCTGGATGGCCGTGAACATGGAGGAAACCATTTCCGCATCCTGGGCATAGACTTCATCGGAGGCGACGTGGGCGAGGGGGATGCCCGTTTCGCCATGGGTGAAAAAAATCTGCTCGACCCGGTATACCAGGGTGTTGAGCATGACAATTTCGCTGAACGGTCTGCCGGAGCGCATTGCTTCTAAGCGCCAGCGCAGGCCTTTCCAGGAAAAAGCCATCTCCATGCTTTTACTGAAGCTTCCCAGCATGGAACGGAAGGTTTCGGCAATGGATTTGCGGATGGAAGGGCCCATGAGAGGAAAAAGAGAATCAACAAAATCCCCTCGGCGCTTGCGCAGGAGCGTCCTGACGACATCGTCCACCACAGGCTCAAGGGCCAGCCCCACAAGCGGGTCTTTGCCCGCGCGCAACTGGATGGCCTCAGCCAGAACCTCGCTGATTTTCCGCGCGTTATACCGCTGGTCGTCCTGCAATTCCCGCAATCGTTCAAGCAGAACGATTTCACGCCTGAAGAGCAGGTGGCGCAACCGGACAAGTTCCTCATCGGCCGGCTTCTCTGGGATGTCGCTCCAGAAAGCCGTGCCGGCGCTGACGTCATTCGACATCCCGGCGGAACGTTCAGGCCCGGTTGTGCTGTCGGCGGTCATGTCTCACCCGCGCGGGCTAGGTAGCCTTCTGTTCTGTGTTGCTTCCCTTGGCTCCGGATTCAACGGGGCTTGCCAGCGACCATTCTCCGGACAGCTTGATGGCTGTCGCGGTGAAAAGCGCGGACAGGGCGGAGCGGGACACAAGATCATGGCGAAGCTCGGCCGCCGTATTGACAATCGTATCCAGCGCGTCCTTGTATTTTTCCTCCAGTTTGTCGGAAGCCCGCGCGCTTTCGGCCAGCATCAGCTTGCGCAGCTCCTGCTCCGCCGTGTCCAGCGTTCCGGAAAGAGCGGCGAGTTTGCGCTCCAGGGCTTCTTCCGTCTGGGAGAGGTTTTTGGCCAGCTGGGCCAGGGCCTGCTCGCGCTCGGCGCGGTCTTTTTTCATGGCTTCATTGCGCTCGCGCTGCTCTGTCTTGAGGCTTTCAGCACGCTCCTTCTGTTCATTTTTTATCGCGGCCGCGCGTTCCGTCTGTTCTTCCTGCAGACGATGCAGCAGAGAAGCCATTTCGCTTTTCATAAAATTTTCAAGAGATTCAACGCGGTTTTTAACGCTTGCGCGCATGTCCGCCACTTCCCGCATGAAACGTTCTTCCTGCCGCTGGATGTGGTTTTCCATATCCTTGAGCGGCGTTCCCATCAGAAGTTCCCGCACCTGTTCCATTGAAGGAGCGTCAGAAGTTTTGCCGGCCATAAGAATCTCCAATGATTGACGGTTAGGCAGCCATGCCGCGGACTACTACAGGAAGCTGTCAGAAAACTCCTCAAAAACTCCATTGTTTTCGCTGGGTACGCGCAAGAGAATACCGGGTTCGCGGAGTCTTTATCACCCATGCATCCGTTTTCGATATGTGTACGGATATATCAGACGCGCAAGGGAGATACAAGAAAAAAAAGCATGTTAGCGGGAGCGGGCCTCACATTCCACGAGCCGTATTTCCTGCCAGCGCCCGCCGGCGAAGCGCCGCCACGCGAGCAGGGCCAGCGAGACAACATAGATGGAAAGCGTGGTCCAGAGGCTGTGCAATGAAGCCAGGCCAAGCTGTTCCAGCGCAAAGACAGGCAGCCCCAATAGAAATACCGCGAACGCGGTCAGGGACAGCATGACGAAAAAAGTGTCCCCCGCCCCTTTGAGCGCGCCGAAATAGATGATATTGCAGGAATCCACCAGGGAATAGGCCGCCACATACCACAGCAGGGTCACGCCGGCGGCGCGCACCTCCGGTGAAGAGGCGGCCGATCCCTCCGGCTGGAACATGTCCATATACCATTCTCCGCCCAGCACCAGCGACAGGGCCAGGGGCGTCATGTAGGCCAGAGATATATGCAGGGCGCTGGCGGTCGCCGTTTTGGCTCTGGCCGGGCTGCGGCCTCCCATGGCATTGCCCACCAGGGAGGCCACGGCGCTGTTGAGCCCCATCATCGGAAGAAAGACAAGCGTGTTGATGGAAAGAACGATGTTGCTGGCGGCCAGAGCCGTTTCTCCAAGGCGCCCCAGGCGTAAAATAAACCAGGAAAAACCGGCCACATCAATGAGCATGTTGAAGCCGCTCGGTCCGCCGTAGCGCAGGAGGCGCAGCACAAGCCGAATTTCCGGCCGCCAGGAAGCCAGCAGGGAAGTCCCGCCGCCCTCCCGGAAAACAAGACAACCCAGGAGAATGGCGGAAAAAATCTGTCCGGCCAGGGTGGCGATGGCCGCGCCGCTGATGCCTGCTTCCGGCAGTCCGAAACGCCCGAAAATGAGTATCCAGTCCAGGGGAATATTGAGCGCCACTCCCGCGAGATTGGCGACAAGCACCGGCTTGGTGCGCCCGATGCCCACGAAAAACGCGCTGAAGGAACTTCCGAGCAGCACCGGAAAGGAACCCAGGAGCAGAATGCGGAAATAGGAGCTTTCAAGTTCGGCGATATTGCCCGCGTGCCCGATGAGGGCAAAAACGGGATCGGCCAGGCATATGCCGGCAATCGCCAGAAAAACGCCGGCAATCAGGGAAATCCACAGGCTTTGCCACAGGATGGCTCCTATATGTTGCGGCTGATGCGCGCCGATATGCTGGGCGATGAACACGGAAGAGTAGCCGCAAATGCCGATAAAGGCCGTCTGCATGGCAAAAGCCAGGCTGCCGGCCGGGAGGGAGGCGGCAATGGAGCTGACGGAATAATGGCTCAAAAAAAGACGGTCGACAAAGAGCATGAGCGTTTCTGACGCCATGCTCGCAACAAGCGGCAGGGCCACGCCCAAAACATGTTTGTAGCCGAACGGCATATTCCAGCGGGCGCTCGCGCGCCGCGCAAGATCAGGAAAGTTGACTGCGTGGAATGACATGGGATTTACCGGTGGCGCATTTTCCAGGCGCCGACGGAGGAAAATGAGCCGGCGCGGGCAGTGAAAGCCTTTTGAAGTTGGAATCAGCGCGGGGCTTGTCCGGCTTCCCCCAGGCCGGAGCAAAGCTCGCCCGCCACCTTTTCCGTGACGTATTCCGGGAATCCGAGCTGGAGGTTGACTCTGCGCGGCGAAAAGAGCGCAAGGCGCATTTGACTGTCCGCAACCGCCATACGGTTGGAAATGGTTTTGAGGCCTCTTTTTCCGGATTGCGGCACGCGCCGCTGCACCACAAGCGCATCCGCCACCAGCGCCGTGCCTTCCGTCCCGCTCAAAAGCGCCTCTCCCGCATAACCGTTGTCCACCGCGCCACGCGCCGCCTCGGGCGAGCTCGCCCCGGCCGCGGGTACGGAAAGACGAATAATGTACCCGGCTTCACTGGGATTGTTCGTCACGGAAAATCCCCTGGAAACCAGACAGCGTTCAAGCTGTGCGCGCAGGCCGAAAATGCGGTTGTTCCCGTCGCGCATACTCACATAGGCCACCCTGGCAACCCCCTCCGCCTGATGCACGGTCAGGGAGCCGCTGCGCAACACCGTGAGATCGCCGGAAACAGAAGCCCCGTTGCGCGGAATGCACCCGGCGATCGCCAGGCTGAAGGCAAGCGGGAGAAAAACAACGTATCGTCTCATGTGGGTCATCCCCCTTTTTTGGCACGGTGAAAACGCAACCAGTCCAGCAGCGTCCACAGGCCGCAAAGTGTTACGGAAATCGCCGTAACCGTGAATACCCCCCGATAGCCGAAACCCGCATGAATTACCAGACCGCCGACGAGGGGAGCCAGCATTCCGCTGGCGTCAAAGGCGGACATCATCATGTTGGAGTTGAAGGAGCGCGTGACGGGCGTGGAGCGGTTGTACACGACAGAGGCCAGCATGGGATAGAGCAGGCCGATTCCCACGCCGTACAGACAGGCGATGGGCACAAAAGCCCATAACGGTCCCCAGGCGAAGCCCAGCATGCACAAGGCCAGCCCCAGGGCGCACAGCATGCTGACGGCGTGCTGCGGCAGGGCATCCAGCCTTTTGCTGGCGAGGATCCGGACAAGAATGATTGTGACCGTGTACGTTGAAAAAAACAGGGAAGGCTGCCCGCCGGTGACGGAGCACAGCCCCTTCATGAAAAAGATGCCGAGTATGGTCATGATGCTGAAACAAAGGCAGGCGAAAAAGATGCAAAGCAGGCCCGAATGCCGCACAGAGCCCCACAGGGCGCCGCGCGAGACGCCGCTTTGGTTTTCGAGGGGCAATTCCGCTTTGCTGAGACGAGGAGCCAGGGGAATGACAAGAAACAGGGAAATGAAAGCCAGCACGCCTGTCAGGGCAAAAAGACGCGGCTCGACTCCTCCCAGCAGCGGCAGCAGAACTTTTTCGGAGATCGCGGGGATGATGGAGTACGGCAGCAGCACGGTCAGAGAAAACAGCGCGAAGCCGCGAGCGCTTTGCCCTGGCGGAATGCAGTTCACAAGCACCGAGGTTATGCAGCTTGACTGCACGGCGATGGCAATGCCCTGTATTACGCGCAGGGCGAGAACCCCTTCCACAAGACATGTCTCAGGCAGCCACAGATAGCCCAGCATCACGCCGATCAGCGCGGCGGTGGAAAGGGCCAGGGCCGGCAGCCTGCCGCCCCTCAACAGCAGAAAGCTGGCCGGCGGCCGCAAAAGCAGCACCATGGCGAACATGGAGGAGATCAGCAGTCCGCGCCAGTTGGGGCTTACGGCTATGCCTTCCAGCCACTGTTCAAAACAGTAAAAAACGGCGATATGGCCGTTGCTGCACAGGGAAAGACAGAAGAGCAGTATGAAATCGCGGCTCAAAAGTTCTGCCGGCCTTGCGGCGGGGGTGTTTCTCGCCGTGCCGGAATGATGGAAATGAAAAAACATGGCGGTAATTACAGAATGATCCTGAGGATTCCGGTTTTGATTTTTTGAATTTTCACGCCGGAGAAAGCATAAAAGACGGATCTGTATGTCCGGCGTTCTTGCTCAGTGGTATGAACCCTTGAGAAAGTTGTCGGCATAGCGGCCCACGGAATCCTCATCCACCATGAGCATGTCCATCTGCCGCGTCATGATGAGCAGGCGGCCAAGCTGATCAAGCCGGGGGAGCATTTCGGCCCTGGAATATTTTCTGAAGCGCGCCCGCACCCTGTCGCCTGTGACGTCCACTGTAAACCCAAGTTCGGAAAGAATCAAGGCAATACATCTCACGCGTCTGACGCGCTGCGCGTTGCCAGCGGCACCTCCCGCGAATTCAAATCTGATATAGTTTTTGCTCAGCGTTCCACCGCACCAGGTATCCAGAATGGCATAATGATAGCCCACGCGCGAGGACAAATTGAGATAGCGGTCAGAGACAATGGCATAGCTGCGGTCACCAAAGCGCGCGCCGCCTTCCTGGTTGCCGCCCGCCACGCTCCGCCCCATGACGGAGAGAAATCCGCGCATGTTCACCGGGCGCGGCCCATTGGCCTGCACGTCAGGATGGGTCATGCCCGCAAGCACCTGACGAAAGGGAACGCTCGTCACTTCTTCCGGCAAGGCGGAGGGCGCATCGGGGTTTTTCAGGCCTCCTCCCAGGTCAATAACATGGAGATCCAGCGGCACTGAACAGACAAGACGGCTTGCCGCGCCCTCGCCGCTTTCTGACAGGTTGTCTGAAATTCTGAACATTTCCGCATAGCTTTTTTCGTGGGCAAAACGCATGGCATCATGGAGGGAAAGACAATTCTCCGGCGTGAAAAGCCCGGATTGAGGATCTGTCAGATGCAGGGGCAAAATATGCGGGGCAACGCGGCGCAGCAGAAAAAGTACCGGCTTGTCAACATGGTCAATTTTGCGGCGAACGCCCAGGGCCAGAAGTTCGGGGATTTCCCCGTCGAAAATACGCCCCGTAAAGGCATCCACCGTGACAATGCGGCCCGGTTCAAGCATCCGGAAAACATCCGGAAGGTTCATGAGGGTCGGCACGCCGAATTCACGGCACAACGAGGCCATATGCCCGGTAAGGGAACCGGTTTCGGCTATGATGGCCGAAGCGCGGCGCAAACCCGCCACCACCCGGGGCGAGGAATGTCTGATGAGCATGACCCCGCCCTCGGGAAAATGCGTCGTATCCCCATTTCGCCCCACACGCGCCACAGGGCCGCAGCCCACTCCCCTGGCAGCCACGTCCGCGCCGGAAAACAGGGGACGATAATCCGCAAGTTCCGGCGCGGACATGTCCGCCGTGGCGTCAATGCCCATGGGGCGGGTTTGGAGCAGAACAATTTCATCATTGCTGTCCACAGCCCATTCCACATCCTGAGGGAACTGGTAATGGCGTTCCAGGGCGAGAAGCAGGCCGGCCAGACGCGTCACCTGTTCCCGCGTCAGGGAAGGGGCGTCTTGCAACGGTTCTGGCACATCCGCAATGCGCGTCTGCGTCTTCCCGTCATCCGCCAGAACAATCATTGTGGTCTTGCGGGCAATTCTCTCGCTTGCGAGGCGTTTTGTGGCCCGGGAAACCAGCCATGTGTCCGGGCAGGATTTGCCGTCCGCCACCATCTCCCCCAGACCCCAGTGCCCGTTGACGACAAGGCAGTTTGAACGCAGATCCACCGGATGACGCGAAAAGGCCACGCCCGCGCTTTTTGCCTTCACCATTTCCAGACAACAGACTCCCATGCCCATGGCGTCCAGAGGATAGCCGTGCAGCGCCCGATAGGCCAGCGCGCGCTCCGAAAAAAGACTCGCAATGATTTTTTTATAATCGTTTATCAGCGTGCGGCGTGATACGCCAAGAATGGTGCGGTATTGCCCGGCAAAGGATTGGGTTCCGTCTTCGGCTGCGGCGCTGGAGCGCAGGGCCGCGCGAAGGCCGGCCTCATCGCCGAAAGCCCCATCCCAGGCCCGGAAAAGCGCTTCTTCGATTTCCTTAGGAGTTTCCGCTTGAAGAATCAATGATTCTATGGCGGTAAAAGCCGCCCGGAGAGTTGCCGGCGCTTCCGGATCAACTGAGCGCAACAGCGTGTAAATATTTTTAAAAAGACCGGAAGGACGCAGCAGAAGCATGCTCCCCGTATGGAGGGTAACGGCGAATCCCCGCGGCACCGGCATGCCGAGCACATTGCCGAGTTCGCCGAGATTGGCGTTTTTGCCGCCGACGCTGTATGCCATTCCGGCGTCCACTTCAGCAAGGGGCAGCGTCAGTCGGGCGGCGTCTTCTGCGGCATGCTGATCCAGTTCGGCGCCAATGCGCTTTGCCGTGCTTTTGACGGCAATGCCGAGCGCGGCATGGCGCCCGCCGGAAATGTCGTTGAGTTTTTCCGCCATGCGTTCGCACTGGAAAACGGCTCTGGTTGCGGCCTGCCGCACCTGGGGAGCTTCCAGGGGGCGTTCCCCGTGCTGAGCCGCTTCCAGTTCCGCAAAAATGGCGGCCAGTTCCGCGTTGGCGTCCAGCAGATCCTTGAACGAAGCATAACGGCGGGTAAAAGCCGTCATTGCCTGTTCACGGGGTGCGCGTGCGGCAAAGCCGAAAAATTTTTTCAGCGCGCTCACGGCGCTCATAGGCTTTGTTTTCCCATAGCCCGCAATCTTTGAGGCGGTTTTCACTTGAATCGGCAAAAAATTACGACAGGATTTTTTCGTTTTCTGCCGATACCCGACACGAATTCAAAACATAGCACAATTCCGCCGGATAGCGCCACAGTTTTTCTGCGCGCCGCCTTTTCGGAGCAATGGCAAAACAAAATTGCGTCCCGTGAATCCGGAACCGGAATCACGCCGCGGCGGAACGGGACGGGCGGGGCGATGACTCCGGCTCTTTCCGGACAGCAACATAGCGCAGTGCAGGCCCGCGTCCTTCCTTGCGCAGCATGCCGAGTTTCACAAAAGTCTGCAAATCATACAGGGCCGTGCGCACGGAAATGTTCTCTTCGACCATGGCCTGGTATTCGTGGCGGCTGACGCCGCCCCTGGCGGCTATGAGCGGAAAAATCCGTCGCTGGCGATGATTGAGACCGTTTGTCGGCGCAATGTCGGCGACCGCGTCCCCATCCGCGCGCATTGTCCCGGCTGCGGCGCTTTCCGGGGGGGGGGCCGGTTCCCGGAAGGGTTCAGCCGGCATCGCGGTATGCCGCGCGCCACCCGGGATTTTGACGGGCGCGCCCACTTCCGCGCCGATGCGTATGTTCTCCGCATGGATTATTCCCCCTTCACAGAATGTAAGGGCATTGGTCACGCAGTTTTTCAACTCCCGCACATTGCCCGGCCAGTTGTATTCCACAAGCTTCGCCAGCGCGCCGCGGCTGATCCTGGGCATGATTTTGGGCATGTCCGGCCCGCCGTTATGCACGGCCTCGGAGAGAAAGTGCACCAAAAGCATGGGGATGTCTTCCTTGCGCTGGCACAGGGGAGGGGTATGTATGGTTATGACGGCAAGGCGATAGTAAAGATCTTCCCGAAATCTGCCCTCCACGGCCTCGTCTCCTATCTCCGTATTGGTGGCGGCTATGATGCGCGTATTGAACGGGACATCATAATCCGCCCCCAGCGGCCGTATGCGCCTTGTTGAGAGCGCGCGCAAAAGCGCCTGCTGCACCCTGGGCGCCGCATTGCCCACTTCGTCCAGCATGAGCGTGCCCCCGTCCGCGGCAAGAAAAGCCCCCTTGCGCATGGCCTTTGCTTCCGTGAACGCTCCCTTCACATGGCCGAAAAGCGTATCCATCAGCAGCGCCTCGTCCAGAGCGCCGCAGTTGATGCTGATAAAGGGGCCGTGCGCGCGCGGGCTCAAGCGGTGAATGAGTTCGGAAACAAGTTCCTTGCCTGTGCCGGTATCCCCCACCACAAGCACGTCGGCCGTGGATGGGGCCGCTTTGCGGATTTGCAGTTGTAAATGCCGCATGAGCGGCGAATTGCCCACAAGCCCGTGGGACGGCACATCTTCAAGGTCGGGCAGATCATCGGCCGGCTCCCGCAGGGAGTTGGCGGTCGCCTGCGCCTGCCTGAAAAGGTTGTGCTCTATTGTTCCGCGCAGGCGTTCCAGAAGTGTGTTTACGGCATTTCTGATTTTTTCGAGCTCCAGCGGCAAGGGCGATATATCAAGAGGCTCAAAGCCTTCCCGGGCATTGCGCTGCTCCAGGTCCGTCGCCAGAATATGCAGCTGCCGGTTCGCGATTCCGGCAATCCACCACAGCCCGCTCCCCAGAAAGGCCATGGCGGCCAAAAAGCAGCAGGCGTAGATAAAGACAATCTTAGTGCCGGTGTGCAGCAATGTAAAATTGGAGTCCAGCACAGCGACCCCGCCTATGACGGATTTGCCGCCCTCGCTCTCCTCGGGAAGGGTTACCGGCACATAGCTCACGCCGTCAAGGCGCAGCCGGCCGTCACCCCACAGGGAGCCGGACTCCGGCATCGCAAGGCGCCCGGAACGGCCGCTCTGGACATCCAGAACCATATTCCAGTACGTCAGGTATTCCGGCCCGGGGCGAAAGGCCTGACTGAATCCCGGACGGCCGAAATCCCCCCGGAAACCGGTGCGCACGGCGTCAGTTCTCAAGGGTTTTTCCTGCTCTTCCGCAACGCTTCCTTCCGACTGAAAAAGCATCCAGCCGTCCTTGTCAAAAAAAAGACTGCGTATCGGACTGTCGCCGGCATTTTCGCCGCTGTCGGCCTCCCCCGAGGAAAGGGTGGAAAGGGCCGTCCGCAAAGCCGACAAATTCAGCGACAGAACCAGCACCCCCTGAAAGCGCCCCTCCGCGTCATGCACGACAGTGGAAAAACGCAATACCTGGTAAGTGACGCTCTGAAGGGAATTGCTGACCGGCAGCAGCGTATAGCCGACTTCCACGGGAGGGGACACATTCACACGCCCCGGAAGCAGGTTTGCGCCCACGTTGTGAAACGGCCCGTAGGCGGTGTTCAGGGCCGCCTCCGGCGGCACGGCGATGGGCTCGCCCCCGTAATTCAGAAAAAGATATTTGTTTTCGGCCGCAAGGCCCATAAAGGCCACTTCGCAATACTGCGCTTTTTCAAACCTTCCGCGATATTTCAGGCGTCGGGCCATTGTCGCCTGATCAAGCTCGCCGGAAGCCAGCAACAAAAGGTGGCTGCGCGTTTCTGCAAGAATTTGCGTCAAGGCCTGCCCAATGGCATAGGACTGAAATTGCGCGTTGCGCGCGACGGCGTGGTTGACAACAGAGCCCAGCATCCGCCAGCTGAAGAAAAAAAACGCAAAAAGCGCCGTTGCGAAAAGAGGCAGACAAAGAATAAGCATTCGGCCGCGCAGGCTGCGATACATCAGGAAAGAGGCCGTAGTCAGTGAATTTCCGCTGAAAAACGGGCTGAAAAAATGCATGTCCGCCCTCCGGGATCGTGCAATTTCCGCGCAAAAACAACCGCCAATCCGCGCAAAAGACGTTGCGACTATGGCGCATTTTTCGCGGGAACGCAAGTAGTACGAGAAAAAAAGTAAAGATATGACGCCGTCAAGAGAAAAATTTCACAACGGCACGACATTTGCTAGAATTATGTTTGGCAAAATTTCGGATGCCGCGCGCATGGAGCAAGCGGGCCGGAAAACATTTCAAAACATGTGGAGGAAACCATGACAACACTGCGCAGATTATGGATTTTTGTTTGCGCGCTGCCGCTGGCTCTGCTGGCGCCCTCGCTGGCCGCGGCGGCTGGCGGCAAAGGCGCGCCCATCGCCATTGTGGCCGACACGCGCTTCATCGACGACGGTCTGATGCACTGGTGGGCCCAGATGTACAACGAGAGCCATTTGGCCTTCGCCCTGATGACGATGCTGATAATTCCCGTTCTCGGCTGCGTTCTCGGCGTTGTGGCCGACTTCTTCATGAAAATGACCGGCATTGACCTGGGTCACCGCGAACTGGCGGAAAAATAACCCGGAAAGGAGGCGATTATGGACTGGTTGTACATGGTGATGCCCATTTCCGGCGTGAACATTTTCTGGCCGGGCTTGATCATACTCGGCCTGGGCGTCGGCATCATCGGCGGTTTCTTCGGTCTGGGCGGCGCGTGGATGGTGACGCCGGGCCTGAACATTCTCGGCTTTCCCATGGCCTTCGCCATCGGCACGGACATGGCGCAGATGGCGGGCAAATCCCTCATCTCCACCATGCGCCACGGCAGATTCGGCAATGTGGACTACCTGCTCGGCATTGTCATGCTCGTCGGCACGATCGTCGGCATGGAGATCGGCGCGCAGATGATCATGTGGCTGGAGCGCATCGGCCAGGTGGACAGGGTGGTGCGCTGGCTCTATGTGGTGCTGCTGACGGTGATCGCCTGGATCGTCTTTGCCGACGTGGCCAAACGCAGGGCGAAAGAGCGGGCGGCCAGGGAAAAAAATCAGGAAGTGGACAAGCTGGAATCCGGTTTCGACTGGGGCAAGAGACTCCAGGCCATCCGCGTTCCGCCCATGATACACTTCAAGCGGGCCGGCGTGTACTGCTCCTTCTGGCTGCCCATCTGCGTGAGCCTGTTCACGGGCTGGCTGGCCGGCATTCTGGGCATCGGCGGCGGCCTCATCCGCATGCCGGCCCTGGTGTATCTCATCGGCTGTCCCACCCACCTCGCCGTGGGCACGGACCTTTTTGAAGTCGCCATTTCAGGCCTTTACGGCGCGGCGTCCTTCACCTACAAGGGCCGCACCGAGCTCCTGGCGGCCGTCATCATGCTGGTCGGCGCCTCCGTCGGCGCGCAGATAGGCGTTGTGGCCACCAAATACGTCAAGGGCTACGGCATCCGCATCGTCTTCGGGCTGGCCGTCGTCGGCTGCCTCTTCTCCGTGCTGTTCAGGCAGCTCGCCGCGGAATTCCCCGCAATGCGCGACCTGTTCACCACCCTGGCGACCATTGACGTGCTGGGTCTTGTGAGCATCACCGCCATCTACATCACCGCCCGCATGGTCAAGGGCGCCCAGGCTGAACTCGCGGCCAAAAAACAGGCCGCGGGCAACTAGAGAGGAGAGAACGCCATGAAAAACCGCATTTTGATGACCGCATTGCTGGCCGCCCTCTCTTTCGCCCTGAGCGCGTGCGACTACGACGGGGGTGTGGAGCAGGGACGCGCCGTGGCCTTCGAGCCCGGCAAGAACGTGACCCTTGTGCTGGACACAAGCAAAGTCCGCAACAAGCCCCTGTACAACGGCAAAACCGCCACGTACAAATTGCCCGTCGATTCCATGGATATGGGGCCTGAGCCGGCGTGCGGCGGGCTGCTCGCCGTGAATCCGGAAAAGAAAGTCGTGAGCGTCTATGACGCGGCGGGCAAGGCGGTCAGGGAACTGCCCGTGGATTTCACCGACGTGCAGAAGGACATCGGCGCCAGACACCCTCTGGTGGCGGGCAAGTCCTTCCCCATGATCAACAAGGAAAAGCAGACCGTCACCGTCTACGCGCCGACCCTCAGATCTCTCGTGACCTTCAACCCCGGCGCGGCCATAGCCATGCCGGCCGATACCTGGAAATTCGGCGATGAAATACGCGTGTCCTTCCGCAGTACCGAAAGGACCCAGACCACCCGCTTCATGAACATAACCAAGACAAACATCTTCAGACGCTGACTTGACACGCGGCCGGAGCGGGCGCTCCGGCCGCGTGAA
>JAISXC010000150.1 GCA_031270875.1 Desulfovibrio sp. | reverse complement strand
CCGAGCGCCTTGTAGCGTGGTCCGTCGGCGCACCTGACAAGTTCGTCAAGCGACAACGCCGTCCTGCCCTGTCTTTCCATGCGGCGGAGGTAGCGACTGTAAGAGCGCTCAATAATCGGCTTCGACAAATTGGCGAACGGCCGTCTGTAGGGAATGGCGGTGTACCCGTCCGGAAAGCCTTGCAATCTTTCACATTCTTTGGGCGTCAGCCTGCGGACGGCGGAAGTCTCGAAAACCTTTGCCGTGTTGCGGCCTGTGGCGTTGGAGTTTGTTCCAATGGCGGGCGCAACTGTCCCGGTTAGGACATCTCCTTGCTGGTTTTGAGTAAAAGCAACGCACGTTTCCCGCCCGCCATTCCGCCCGCAGGGGTGCGTCACGTCGCCGGAAACGCCCGGGTCCTGGGAGCCGTGGAAGGCAATGGGAATCAAATTTTGCCTGCCCGTGCCGTCCTCCGAAGCGTCGTGCCCTTCGGCGCGGAGAGGGAGGGCGATGAATGTCTCGCTTTCCAGATCCAGCCTTTGATTTCCGGCCTTAAGCGTGGTGGCTACGTCAATTTCCCCGGCAAAATTGCCGCCGTAAGCCGATTCATGTAAAATCAGGTTTGTATCCTTGTCCTCACTTCTCGCCCCATGCCCTGCGCTACCGTTTGCGGCACCAGATCTAAGGGTTCCGGCGACTTGCAAATATCCTCCGGAGGCGGCTTCGGGGTCTTGAGGAAAGCCCCGGCCTCCAAGGCTTGCCTTAATTGGTCCGGCAACGTCCGTTTGCGTTTTTCGGCGCGGCGCAATATGCCCGCGCAGGCTTTCCGGCTCAAATAATACCGCTGCGACAGGTCGCCAGTCTCCAAAATATCCGACAACGAAGACGCGACGGCGTCGCTGGGGAACTCCGAAGTATTGAGCATCAAGAACTCGGTATCCGACATGATACCCGCATTGGCGAAGCGCGAGGAGGAAGTCCGCAAAGTCGTTCCCCCCTCCGCTGGATAGAACACCGGGGACGTTTTCCCAAACAATCCAGCGCGGTGACACCGCACGAACCAGGTCAACAAACGCGAGGGCCAGTCCTCCTCTTTCTCCGGCCATTCCGGCGCGCTTTCCCGCGATTGAGAAATCCTGGCACGGTGTTCCGCCGACAATAAGGTCAACTGCTCCACGGTAATCCTCTCCCCTGATTTTGGTGAAATCTCCAAGGTTCGGCACGTCCGGATAATGATGCGCCAGCACGGCGGACGGAAATTTGTCTATCTCGGCGAAGGCCACGGGCGTCCAGCCCAGCGGCGCCCATGCCACGGTCGCGGACTCAATACCACTGCAAACACTAACGTACCGCATTTATATCACTCTGAGTTGCGTGGGGCGTTGTTGACGGCGACGGCGCTCATTCAAACCCCCGGTAATAGGCGGCGAGGTATTCTTCGGGCGTCTTTTCACTGTAGAGCACAATATGGCGCTGATAATTTGAATACCAATCCGTCACGACATGCTCAAAAACGCGGTATATTCCCGGCCATCTCTGCTTGCACTTGTCCAACTTGGCCTGATTCTTGTGCATGATGAACGGACAGACGACGCAGCCGATGCGGTCAAAACCCTCGTCGTAGAGCGAGGGGTAGGGCAGGTTGTGGGCGTCAATAAATTCCCACACATGCCATTCGAGCCAGTGAAAAATCGGCTTGTATATCCATTGCCGCAGCCGATCATGAAACTGTACGCGCGGCCTTGCCGCCCTTGCCGCGCTTTCCTCGGCCCGGATGCCCATGATTCGACGCTTCAGGGGGATATGTTTTGCCGGGTCTTTTTTCAGCACAGTGCAACACCAGCGCATCATGCGAAGCGGCGGGCTTCTGCGGCGTATCCCCTCCCAAAACGTCATTTTGGGGTACAGCCACGTCACATCCGGATAATGCAGCCTGATGAAACGGTATATCTCCGGCGGGTCAATGCGGGTGCAGGAGTAGTACGCCTGATGTTTGACGCCGGCCATGCGGCACAGTTCCAGGGTGACGATGCTGTCCTTGCCGCCCGAAAAGCCGACAAAGTAGCCCTCCGGCGGCACATGCGCGCGCAGGAAATCAATGGCTTCCGCCGTCATGTGCTCAACGGTGAACATGGACGGCACCAGCCGTTTCGCTCGTTGCGCGAGCGCCGTGTTCACCGCGCAATCTCCAGCGCCCGCAGTATCAGATACCGGCCTTGGCCCGACATGCTCCCCATTTCGCCCTTTGACAAAACGCGGAACCGCTCTTTCAGGTCCGGCGGGACGGCCACGGTGATTTTCTCAAAGCGTCCATTGCCGTTTTTGGGCATGGGCGCGGCGTCCTCCTCCGTTACCGGCGGCGCCTCCGCCCACTCCGCTTCTTTCTTTTTCTCCACAATTACAGCGAGAGGGACGCGCTTGCATTCACAGCACTGGCTGACGGCCTGCTGAAGAGTCGCGGAGTTAAGCCAGACCCAACAATCGGCGTCAGACAGCCTGTTCTTTGTCCGGGAACAAATCTCGTCTTTTTTCATACCTTCTCCTTCTTTCCCCGCCCGGCCCATCGACCGGACGGGGTGACATGGGAAACCAACGGGCGTGCGAGGGAACGTCCGCCGGAAATTTGTATCCTTGCCTTGCATTGCCTCGCCACGCCTTGCCGCGCCCGGCCCCGCCGCGCCACGCCTGGCCAGGCCCTGCCGCGCCGAGAAAAATCTAACTCCAGTCGCGGACCTCGAATTTCCCGAAAACTCCCCGGAATGTTCCCAGGCCGACGGCAAGACCGCCCTCACGGAACAGGTTGTAAATCTCCGCTTCCTTGATTTCCGTATTCGGCAGAATGGAAAGCTCAAATTCCAGTTCCCACGGCGCGGGCAGGACCGGCCTTTCCTTTGGATTTGGGATGCCCTTGTCCAGACGCGCGACGCGCCTGTCGAGATACAGACCGGACAGCGGTTCGATGTCGTCGCCGAAGTTTCCCACGGCAATCGGCTTGCCGTTGCGAAGGAACGGGATATATTGGGGGCTGCTCCCGCAGGACCGTATCATCACGAACGACAGGCAGGCGTTCGCGATTTTTTTGAACTGCCGCGCATCGCGCAGTCTTTTGGGCGCGGAATTGGTGTTATGGGCACATAAGAACGAAACGATGTTGCTTGTCGGGAGGGACAGGATATTTGTCCCCGGCGTCAGATAGATTTTTTGTTCCCATGACAGCTTCGTGTTGTTGTCCCCGGCGTATCGGTCGAACATGATGTCCGTCATTCCGGAGAGTGTAATCTTCCGTTTCACTATCTCCAGTCTTGTGTCCGATGTTTTTGACTTCATTCATTTTCTCCCTCTTGTTTTTTGGTAGCCTTGCATTGCCTTGCCGAGCTCAGCCGCGCCGCGCCGGGCCCTGCCTTGCCTTGCCCTGTCCTGCCATGCCGGGCCGGGCCGTGTTTTGCCGGGTGTCCGGCAAATATTCAATTTCTAGAAAAACATAAGTGTTTCACTAGTGATTCAAATATATTACATACATTTTTCATTGGTTATGACATCCTTCAAATCAGCAACCTTGCAAACGTACGCACTCGACAACAGGACAGGGACACCGATGGCGAGAGCCTTGCGAATCACCACAGCGACATCCAGGTCAAGGGAAGCCGCCTGCCTGCGAAGCCAACGCTCTTCCTGCGGCGTGAGGCGGACACCGATGGGATTGCCGTCCCGCTTCTCACCCATCGCCGGACTCCGGGGGTGGGGGGCTAGCAAAAACCGCACGCAATTTGTCCGCCGTTTTACAACGGACATCCTGACGTTTCCCCTTTCTTACCCGCTGGATGACGTTGATGTTGACGCCCGAGAGCTGAGATAGCCTGTAGGCGCTCATCCCGGTCAATTGTAAAAATGCGGTAATTTCTTTCCCTATTTCAGAGCATGTGGTGTTCATGGCGGAATGATAGCCAAACATAGAGCAGAAATCAATAAATTTCTAAATATGGCTAGTAGCCAAAAAGAGGTCAATATGTTTAGAAAAACTATGGGATTTTACGAAGATTTGATTCTGCACATAAACGAAGCAGTTTCCTCTGACTTTGGCGGAAAACGGTCACGTTTGGCCAAAGCTGCTGAGACGCACACCTCAACACTGTCGCGACTTGTGAAAGGTGAAAGAAATAAGTGGCTTAACCTTATTTCGCGTATTGCCGACGAAGCAGGTCTCAGGGTTGTCAGGAATGAATATCTAGCCAGGGATGTCTGTTTTGTTGACGCCAAAATGGTCCCGGCTGGCGAAGGCAGCGCACCACCGCAAGCCGAAAACTATATGGCTGTACCAATGGTCGGCGAAGTCGGTGCCGGGCCGGGGATTATTGACCAGAACATGATCGAAAGCTGGGTGTTGGTATATAGGCACCATCGTTCTGTCATGCGTCGCTCGAATCTGCTTGCTGTAGAAATAGGTAAAAATCAGCGCAGCATGGCAGACACACTGTATCCCGGCGACATCGTGCTTGTTGACCGTAACGACTGGGGGGAACAGACAGGATATGAACCGCCAGGCAACATTTTTCTTGTCCGCGAACCGGGCCAAGAAGGCGGCGGCATGGTCAAGCGCGTGTCAATGGAAGGGTCTGGAGCGTCACAAACAATTATTTTCTATAGCGATAACGCCAAAGAATATGCGCCGAAGCCATATAGCATGAGCAGGTATGACTACGATATCCGGAACGCGATTATTGGGAGAGTGGTTTGGGCCTGGGCTGACCTGAGCAAAAAATGAGGCGGAAAAGATTATCATGGGCTGAGGTCGTTGAGCTTGTGCGTGGCGTCCTACAGTCCTTCTAGGATGGTGTATTTTCTTGTTCTTTTATTTTGCTCATCAATTCAGCGAGAGATGCAAATCTGAACCCATACATTTCCGCTTTTATGCATAACAGCCTGTCATTATCAACGGATATTTCAAAGCTCTTAATGCCTTGTAACTCATGGCCGTTGAAGATTACTTTTGATGCCTTCAGCCCGTGAAAGTTTATTTCAAGGGGCGCGTATGTGATTTCATCCATTTATCATCTCCTTTTTTGTAATTTTACATGAAATCAATACCATTCACAATCATATAAAGGATCCCCATGCAAACCAAAGTCCTTGAAGCCCTGAAAAAAGCTGGCAAACCCCTGCGTCCCAGCGAGATAGCTAAGGGAATCGGGGCGGACCCGAAAGAAGTCGGCAAGGCCATAGACGCCTTGAAAAAGGCGGGCAAGGTCACGTCGCCCAAGCGTTGCTTTTACGCGGCGGTGTAGCATGGTCAGGACATTGGGGACGGGTGACGTGAACAAAATCGCAAAACAACACTCGTCATTTGAGCGTATTCGCCATACCGACGAAAGTGGGAATGAATTTTGGTACGCTAGACAACTAGGCATTATTCTTGAATATTCACAATGGAGAAATTTCCTTCAAGTTGTCGATAGGGCAAAGGAAGCATGTGAAAATTCAGGGCAAAAAGTCGAAGATCATTTTGCTGACGTCAGCAAAATGATCGAAATCGGAAAAGGTGGCCAGCGAGAGGTCGATGACTACAAACTTTCTCGCTATGCCTGCTATCTCATTGTCCAGAATGGAGACCCGTCCAAACCAGTTATTGCCTTGGGGCAAACATACTTTGCCCTCCAGACCAGAAGACAGGAACTACAGACCGGCTTTCAGGAGCTTCCCGAAGACGAGCGACGCTTGGCAATCCGCAGAGAGATGGCCGGGCACAACAAAACGCTTGTTGCGGCGGCGAAAAAGGCGGGAGTGGAAACCAATCTGGACTATGCCATTTTCCAGGATCATGGATACAGGGGGCTTTATGGCGGGCTTGGGGCACATGACATACATACCAGAAAGGGACTCAAGAAAAGCCACAAAATCCTTGACCACATGGGCAGCACTGAGCTTGCCGCGAACCTTTTCAGAGCAACGCAAACCGAGGAAAAGCTGAAAAGAGAGCGCGTCAGGGGCAAGCAGGAGGCCAATCAGACACATCGCGAAGTTGGCGCAAAAGTCCGTCAGACAATCAAAGAACTGGGCGGAACGATGCCTGAAGACTTGCCCACGCCGGAAAAAAGCATCCAACAGCTTGAGCGGGAAAAGAAAAAACTCGCAGAAAAATGAAACATGTCATTTTCTGTCTTTCTCTTTTTATCGCGATTACCACTGCCGCCCACGCCGCATCCCCATCCTACCAAGCCCGCGTCGTCTCCATCCAGGACGGCGACAGTATAACTTTGCTGGACGCCGGCAAGCGGCAAGTCAAAATCCGTCTCTACGGCATCGACTGCCCGGAAAAAGGCCAGCCCTACGGCAACCGCGCCCGGCAAGCGACCGCCGATGCCGTCATGGGCAAGACAGTCAACGTGCATCCAATGGACACCGACCGTTACGGGCGTACTGTTGCCCTTGTGGCCGCGCCGGGGAGAGAGTCGCTGAATAGCTGGCTGGTCAAGTCCGGGCTGGCGTGGGTCTATCCGCAGTTTTGCAAGCGGGCGGACGTGTGTGACCGGCTGCGGGAATTGGAGCGGGCGGCGAAGGCGAGCAAGGCGGGGCTGTGGGCGGACAAAGAGCCGGTAGCGCCGTGGGTGTGGAGGAAGGGGCGGTGAGAGTGAGCGGATTTGAGAGGGCTTTTAACTGTTTTCAGGGAATCGTAATTTACATGCTGTTAGACGATTGACTAAATTTAGTAAAAAGTCTAATGGAGGGTAATATGTTATCTTCAATACCTCTATGAACCCCTTGCCCTCCTCCGCCGACTCATATATTCTGTTCATGTCGCTCGCAGGGCGTGGATAGAAACTATGGGAAAATGCGAGTGTCTCTCAAAGACACCGTTCGCTCCTTCGCGGAGCGTGGATTGAAACGACAGCTTGCACTATTATAACGAAGGCCGGGCACGTTCCGGCCTTTTCCTTTTCCGGCCCCGGTTGTCCGGGGCCGGGCCTCCTGATATGAAGGGGAACGGCTAACCTTTAATCAGGAGAAATTTGTTATGGAAAATGCATCTGACTTGAACGCAGTCAATAGCGGCATTGAAAAGGCGACGAAAGCAAACGTGGAAGCTATCCACGCCATGCTCAAAACAGTAGCCGCTGCTGCTGTCTATTGTGGCGCTGTCCGCAAGGCGCCAGTGGGGGCACGAATAACTGAAGCGCAAATTGCTATTGCGATACAGGAATTTCGTTCTGTTCGTGCGGCTTTGGACAAAAATTGATTTTTGTCTCCCCTAGTGCCGGAACACCGTATACGGCGCTCAGGGCAGTAGCGTAGGCCTCGGTTTCGGGCGCTCCCCATTCTATGAGTTGCGCGGCCAGTTCTCGCATTTCTTGAATCTTGGTCATTATACAACCTCCCGCCCCTCTCCGGAGGGGCTTTTTCTTGCCGCGTCATGCGGTGAAAAGATTTTAGCAGAATTATTTGCCAAACGACAATTTTTTACTTGCATAGTAATCTACATTTGGCTACTATGCATTCACCAACACCACTTCAGCCCCGCGAACAACCCCGGCAACGCCGGACAAGTAGCAAGGGGCGAGCGGCGAAGGTGAACCGCTGGGCGGAATGAAGGCCCGGTACGGCAAAAGCGGTGTATCGCACACAACGAGTAGCCAACGCCGGGTGGGGAGAGAAAGAGGCTCCCCCGCAAGCTCGAAAGAGGCCCATGAGGCGGGGATGGTTCAAAAGGACGCTGGCCCGGCACCGGAGGGGCAGGCGCGTAAAGATGAGGCCGCACACCGTGACAGGAGCGACTTCACCAGTAAGGCCGCAAGGCCCCAAGGGCGCAAGGTTCCCTATTGACCGACCATATTAGGGGAAATTTTCATACACAGTCTGCCGCAATGTTTACGGCGGCGGGCTGTGTCAGACAAGGCGGACGATGGAAAGAATCTTCACAACCTTCTTTTCGTCATTAATCTCGCAGACAATTTGAAATTTGGCGACAGAATATGCCCATTTCTTGTGGTATCGACCGCCGCTGCTTCTTGGATCCTTCAAGCTTTTGATGTCGTCAATTCTTTGAACGATAAGGGAAATCGCCCAAGGCGAGAGCTGGAGCCTTTCAGCGTCTTCAAAAAACGCCGCGTCATCAACGGCATATGGCATATCAATACGCCGCTTTGATGTTTTTTATTATCTTGTGTTCCGCAAAACGCGCGGCAATGTCTTTGTCGGAAATCCGCAGCCTGCTCCCGAAATCACCCGGAAAGTCGTTGTGCGACATATCCCGCAATGTCCATGCGGCATAGCGGCCATAAAAACTGTTCACGGTTTCGAGAATGAAAAGTTCCTCTTCCGTAAACGGAATACGTGATTCAATCGGCAATATGTCGGTTGGCAGGGGGTCTTTGCCTTTATAGGAATAAAAATCATACAAGACCGGAACAACAGGGCCGTGCGGCCATGCTTCAATGGCGCTGTCAAACAGCGGATGTTCGAGTAGCGCGAGCGAAAAAGCGTGCGCGTATGCGCAGAGTTTTTGCAGCTTCAGGTTTGATATGCCCTCATCTCTGTCGGCATTGGCAATGAAATATTCGGCGACATCAAAACATGTAGCCATATGGACCTCCTTTGGGCATCCATCGTGACATGCGAACAAAAAAACATCAATAGCCGAAGCCGCCTTTTTATTGCCGTAAGGCAAGGTTTCGCGCCCTGGTCAGGATTGCCGTCCAAGCGCGAGAGGATTCCATCCTCAATCCCTCATCCCTCCTTCCCTCGCGGGTAGTGACCTGCCGGGGCGGTAGCGAACCGTAGCCGAGCCGGTGGGGGGAGTCTCAGGGGCTGATTGTCAAAGAGCCGATGCTCGCTAGCCCAAAATGCAAAATCTTTTTTCATTTGTCAATGAAAAATCTTTATGCTATACCCACCAGCATAAACTTTATGCTATGAAGGAGGGAAAAAGGAGTGCTTGAAATGTTGACAAAGGCAGGAATGGATACTGCTGACGAGGCGTTACGCTCCGCTCTCATAGCAAAACAGGAAGATTTGAAACTATCTGACGAAAGACTTGGACGACAGGCATTCGGCTATCTGAAAGCGCCGCGTGGGAAAATCCAATCCCTTTTTGTCGGGCAGGGTCAGCCGGGAAAACGTAAGCCCCAGACCATCAACATATGGGAACTTATCAACCTTTGCGAGGCTATGGGTCTGGACTGGGAAAAGGAAATCCGCAAGGCGAAAAAGTCCGCAGAAGTTGCGCAAAAAAGCCCCTCATGAGAGGGGCGGGGAGGGCAATAATGTTTGAAGCCGCAGCGAGTTATTTTGCCATTTTTCTCCTTGGATGTTTTGTTGGAAGCCGTGTATCGTCAAATGCCTGGAACAAAGCGTTAAACGCATTCAAAGAGGACGTGAAAAGGTTCAAGAACCTTCCCTGACAGGGATTTTTGCCTTTGCGGACTGAATAGCTCCGTGCCCGAACACGGCTTTGCATCCAGTGCACATCCACGCCTGCCGTTTCATTGGAAGTTGGGCTATGGGCAATTTGCATTTGTGACACAATGGCGTCCTTCCAATATTTCCGTCTTTGTCTACTTTGAATAGACATATTCCCCCGTCATAATAATCGGCTTTTGGCGTGGATTCCTCAAGACGTTTTCGCAAATCTCGATTTTCGTGCAGTAGTGCTGTATTTTCTTCGTTTATTTCTCTCATCCTTTTTTCCGCGACTGAAAGCTGGTCGTGCAACCAATCAATGTGCGCCTTTTGGGCGGCAACAGTAGGGGCGTCGCGCAAGAGAGATATGGCCTTATCTATTCCGCCTTGAATAAATTCCATAAAATTCTCCTGATTAAAGGTTAGCCGTTCCCCTTCATATCAGGAGGCCCGGCCCCAAGGCAAACTTGAGGCCGGGCATTTTTTTGTTAAAAATATGAAAAAAGTTTATGCAGAATATTGACAGTGAAAAAAGTTTATGCAATTCTATACCCAACAAGGACACAGAACCTTGTTGGGTTTTTTACCGCCGGCAGCGAGGGCCAGAACCCGCCCAACTCAATAAGGCCAAGGCCGTGAGTGGCGCAGTACGGATGCCGAGACCGAGGGCGGATGCCGCGAAACCCCATCATTGACAATCAGCGCGAAGAGGCCCCCCATGACGGTTGAAGACCGGCAACAAGGGCGTAGCGAACACGGGAAGGACTGCCGGTTGTGTATCGCGGCCCGTGAAACCAGTTGCCAAGGAAGGCTTTGATTGTTATCTATGGATGGAGGCGGTATGCAATATTGGAGCAATGCGTTTCTCGGCATGGGAGTTACTCTCATTGCCGCCACTATCATTAAATTTGATTGGCTTGGCGGACTCGCCGGAATTATAAGTCTTTTCGCCGGATACGTGCTTCACCGGAGAAAAGAAAAGGAGCAAAGCAAATGAGCGGTGGACTTTTTGCCCTTCTTACCGTAATCGGCCTTGTCATGTTCGTTTTTATCGGAATCAAGCGCGGCTGGATAAAATAGCGGCGTAAACAAATTTCACATCAAAGGCTCTCGGAAACGGGGGCCTTTTTTGTTGCCGTAAGGCAAGGTTTCACACTCTGGTCCAACGCCGGGTCCGAGCGTGGTGGCCTGTGGGCCACGTCCATCAGCCTTGCACCGACACAGCTTCTCGCGGGGTCTGCCGTGGCATGGCCGAAAGAGCGCCTGCGCCGGGTGGGTGGGGCGTCGTGTGGGTAGGTTGTCAAAGAACTTGCAAGTCGGCCTTGCAATGTCTCGGGATATAGCGTAAAAACGAATCATCAGTCAAGCGAAAATTTATACACTAGATATGATTCTTTTTTGGGGTATCCCAATAGTAAAGGAGATACCCCATGAATGCGGAGAGGATTGTGCTGATAGAGCGGCTGGCTATGGAGATTTTTGATTCCGAGCGCAAGGAAAAGGGACTTTCAGAGGCGGCTCTGGGACAGAAGGCTTACCCGGAGGCCCCGAATCCAAGGATGAAAATTCAAGCATTAAGAATCAAGCGCGGGCACGGCAAGCCGCAACGACTGAACTTCGGCGACTTTTGGGCGATATGTGAAGCCCTTAACCGTGAACCGTCAGAAGTCTGCGCTGAAATAAAGCTCATCAAATTGAGACAGGCCGAACAAAACAAAAGCCCCTCGTGAGAGGGGCGGGGAGGAACAATGCTGACCAACGATGCCATATTCAGAGAGCTTCAAAAAATTCGGGAATGTCTTGAACGGCTGGAACAAAAAGCCTTTCCCCCGGAAAAGGAGAAAGGCTTAGTTTTTTCGTTGGAAAGCCTGGTTTCTGCTATAGAGCGGAAGACTTCTGAGAGTATTGCTGCGGGCAGCCCTCTGTTTCGTTAGCCAATTCCTTCAGACGAAGAATAAAAAGCCCCCTCGTGAGAGGGGCGGGGAGGGTGAAAGTGAATTTAAGACAGAGGCTAAAGCGCATGGACAGGATGGATGTTCTGGCCGCAACCATTTTGATATATGTGGGTGTTTCCGTTCCGCTCATGCTCTTGGGAGAAAAGAAATATCAATTATTGGCCATAATTTTACTCATCCCGACGCTTCTCGTTTTTGCCCATGTAATTGAGCTCCAAGAGAAGGAAAATGACACATCCAGCAAAGCCGACCATTGTACATGTGCTGGCAGCCGCACCGCTCTTGAAAGGGTGTCCGAAGGCTTCAAGGACGAAGGGCAACAAGGCAACGCAGACGCACAAGACAACATAGGGGAAAAATTTAAGGTTCGGCCATAAATCAAATTTCATGCCAAAATCTCCTGATTAAAGGTTAGCCGTTCCCCTTCATATCAGGAGGCCCGGCCCCAGGGCAAACTTGAGGCCGGGCATTTTTTTGATGAAATAAATTTGTGTGTATGATTAAAAAATAATCATTTTTATATTGACATTTGATTCGATTTATATCATTATGAACCCGCAACAGGGAGAACGCCAAGCGCCGGACAGGCCAGCGGCGGGACAACCTGAAGCGGGTTTTTGTTTGCCGAGTACCGGGCCAGGATACCCGCAAACGGTCAGGGAGTGAGGGCGGATGCCCGTTGAAGGCCCTGACGCAGTGGGAAAGGACACAAGAGGCAGGGAAAGGCGGTTGAGGCGGCGGCCATAAAACGCGGGAATTTTCCGCGACCGGCTCCGTGTCGGGGCGCGCGAAAGCAGGCGGGGGTTTCAGGATGTTATTTATCCCGCCGGGCGTAGCGAGTCTGGGTAAAACGGGCAAAGGCTGAGATGCCTCCATACACTCCTTTGTGGTCCGCGAATCCGGGGCGCGGCATAGAAATACCCCCGGAAAAGGGAATGCCATGAACGACGACGACAGAACTTGCTGGAACTGCCGGTACTGCGGACCGGACTGCCCCTACAACGGGCTGCCCTACGAGGAGAACGACATGCCTTGTGACGAGTTTGCGGCCTCGCAAGGACATCTTGACTGGCTGGCCGAATGCGCCGCCATTGACGCCGCCCGGCTTGCCGAATCCGGCATGTGGGGCAGGAGGGCGGAGACTCATGCGGAGTGAAGTCTGGATGATGGTTAAATCCTCGCTGACAATCACCGCCCTGTGTGTCGGCTTTGCCCTGGGATGCATATCCACAATAGGCGTTCTGGACGCGGAATACATGCGGGACTTTGACCGCCAACTGGCGGCGCGGGAACTGGCTGCCAGGGACGCGGGATGGGTGAGGCGATGATCGAAGGAGCGCGCGCGACCCGTGAAATGCTCCGGCGCAGGCGGGAGAAGCGCAACGCGACCCGCATGGATCGGTACCATCATCTGAAGTCTCATGGGCTTTGCCCCGATTGCGGCGCTGAATACGCCGAACCGGGATACGTCATGTGCTGGCGGTGCCGCCTGTATCGCAATCAGGTGAGGTCAAGCTGCAAATCAGCAATCCAAAGCCCGTACAAAGACGGGAGAAGAATCAGATAGGAGGGGGAACAAATGTCACAAGCGATAGCGATTCAGCAGGAACAATCACAGATTGTTGTGCCGGACGACAGCGTAACGGTCGTGGCAAAGCGCGTGAACATGGTCCACAGGGCCATGCGCGAGGTGATGCATAACGAACACCACTATGGGAAAATCCCCGGCTGCGGCAACAAGCCCACACTTTTGAAACCCGGCGCTGAAATACTGTTCAATCTGTTCCAGTACGCGCCCATGTGCCGTGTGGACATTGCCAATTTGCAGAACGGGCATAGGGAATACACCGTCACCTGCACGGTAACGCACATCCCGTCCGGGATGGTTGTCGGCCAGGGCATGGGATCATGCTCGACGATGGAAAGCAAGTACCGCTACCGCAATGCCGAGCGCGTTTGTCCGGAATGCGGTCAGACGGCCATCATAAAGGGCAAGGCGGAATTCGGCGGCGGGTGGCTGTGTTTTGCCAAAAAAGACGGCTGCGGCGCAAAGTTCAAGACTGGCGACGAGCGTATCGAGGGCCAGACTTGCGGCAAAGTCGAAAACGAGGACATTGCAGACTGCTACAACACCTGCCTGAAAATGGCCGAGAAGCGGGCCAAGGTTGACGCGGCCCTGTCCTGCACGTCGGCCAGCGATATTTTCACCCAGGACATAGAGGACAACCCGGAACTGTACGGCGGCGGAAGAAACCGCGCCGCCCAAGAACCGGCACCGCAAAAAGCGGCTGCGCCCAGGAAGGCGGCGAAGCCGAAAGAGATTGACATGCTCATGGTTGAGAACGCGCTGCGGAACTGCTTCACCATTGCCGAGCTTGACGCCGCTGTGAAGAAAATCGGGATTGACAAGTCGCATCCCGACGCCCCCGCCGTGGCCGCGCTCTATACAGAGATAAAAGACTTCATCCAGTCGGCGTCCATGCCGGACGGCGACGAGGAGAATTTCTGATGGAATCCATGCAAGAGACGCTTCCCGCTCTGCGATTCACGCCGCCCGTGATAAGCCTTGACTTTGAGGGCCTTGAGGCCCGCGTCAGGGGCATCACGGAGCAGTATGCCGGGCTGCATGTGCAAGAGTCTGATGTCCCGGCCATCAAGTCTGAAATGGCCGGGCTGAACAAGCTGAAGGACATGCTGGCGGTCGCCCGCAAGGAGGCCGTCGAGCGCATCTCCGCGCCGATCCGGGAATTTGAGAATCACGTTAAATCGCTTGAGAGCGAGATACTTTCCACGCGCACA
This sequence comes from Desulfovibrio sp., assembly GCA_031270875.1. The sequence continues at coordinate 1,323 of JAISXC010000150.1, read as the reverse complement.
ATGCTTGACGAGCAGGTCAAAACATACGTCCAGGCCGAGCGCGAAGGCCGCCGCGCCGTGGTCCAGTGCATGATTGACGCCGCGAAAGACGACCTCAAATGCCCTGACATTGAAATCCCGATACAGGAATCATGGCTGAACAAAACGGCCAAGGACAAGACAACCGCCGCGGAAATCAGGGCCATCATCATTGCCCACCAGAAAGAGGCTATGGAGAAGGCCGCTCTTGAGCAGTCCCGCAAGGACCGGCTGCTGGGCATTGAACGGCACGTCGCCGCGCTGAACGCGCAATACCAAATGAAAATGCCCGTCTCGCGCTTTCTGACGGACGGCAATCTGGATTTGGAAATATCCTTCGATGATGTGTGTGTGGCCATTCAGCGCGTCTACAACAAGGAAGCGGCGGAAGAGGCGGAACGGAAACGCCTGTTCAGGGAGGCGGAAACGCGGGCAAAGGATAATCCGCCGCAACCGGCCACCGCGCCGCAACAGGAAAACGCGCCACCGCCTGCCGCTGTACCGGAAGCGCCGCAACCGGCCACGGCCCTGCGCAAAAAACGCATGGTGGTACAGGCGACCTACCTTGCCGAGAACGGAGAGGAAATAGGCAAGCTGTACAGACTCATCAAAGGGTTGTGTCTGGAATGCCGGGCGCAGGTTTCCGACATCAACGAAGTGCCTTTTTGACCGCTGCCCCGAACACGCGCCGGTTAAGTGAACGCAAGATTTTTTGCACGAAAATTAAGTAAGGAGCACCCAAATGGCCAGAAAAAAAAGCGAAAGCTCTAGCCCTGCGCCTCAGCAGGAACCGGCATCTGAACCCGCGCCGGATACCTTCACCTTCCAGGGCACTATCCTGGATGAAGAATGGGATGAAAACGGCGACCTTGAATCCCTAGACATCAGCATCGGCGTACAGAGAGAGGGCGAATTCTTTGACTTTCATTTTGCTGTCCCCTGGGCCGAGATTGTGGGGCCGAAGATACTGACACGCAGCGGCGAAGAAGAACCGAGGAGTTTCACCGTATCCAAAGCCTATGCCGTGGAAAGCGGAATCATGGCCGCAATCAACCCCGATGCCGGTAAACCCGACGAAGACGAGCCGGAGCCGGGCGCGTCCACCGTCCCCAATGACCGGCACTACCTTACGTCCGAGAAAATCACCGTCACGCAGAACCTCACCGAAAAGGAAAAGGCCGAGTATGCCGACGAAATGGCGAAGCTGGACGCGGAAATCGAGGAACTTGAAGTCGAGCGCGATACCACCAGCAAGTCTCTCAAAAAGCGAATTGACGCCAAGGAAGACGAGCGGCGGAAAATGTC
>JAISXC010000070.1 GCA_031270875.1 Desulfovibrio sp. | reverse complement strand
CCCGAAAGCGCGGGGAAAAACATCGTGGTCATCCTGCCGGATTCCGGCGAACGCTATCTTTCCACCCAACTGTCGAATCTGGAGGAATAAGCCCATGCCGCGAGGCCGCATCGTGTTTCTCCTCAAAGGAAGGGCACGGCCGCTATCGCCTGCCGACGGAGGCGGAGTGGGAATACGCGGCCCGCGCCTTTGACGCCCCGGACAGCAGCCTCTGCGGCCCGCCGGGCTGCCGCCTCGGCGATCCCGGGTTCAGGGTGCTGCTGACCGTGGAATAATGTCGGAATTTATTTTCTTTGACTCAGGCTGAGTAATATGTTTTTCTTAATGAGAAACATCCTCAATAAGAGCGAATTTATCTTTGTGGCCGCGCAGTGCTGCCCTGAGTCGGCTCTTAGCACCTGACAGCCCAAAGGAGATTTCCATGTCTGACGAAAAAAAACTGACAACGGCGGCCGGCGCGCCCGTGGCGGACAATACGAACTCGACGACCGCCGGCCCCCGTGGGGGCATGCTGCTCCAGAACCCCTGGTTCATTGAAAAACTGGCCCACTTCAACCGGGAGATCATCCCGGAGCGCCGCATGCATGCCAAGGGTTCCGGAGCCTTCGGCACGTTCACGGTGACCCATGATATTACCCGATACACCAAGGCCAAAATGTTTTCCGAAATAGGCAAAAAAACGGAGTTCTTCTCGCGTCTTTCCACAGTTGCCGGGGAACGGGGCGCGGCCGACGCCGAGCGCGACATCCGCGGCTTTGCCGTCAAATTCTATACGGAGCAAGGCAACTGGGATCTCGTCGGCAACAACACGCCCGTGTTCTTTTTGCGCGACCCTCTGCGCTTTCCGGATTTGAACCACGCGGTAAAACGCGACCCCGGAACGAACATGCGCTCCGCGCAAAACAACTGGGATTTCTGGAGCATGCTGCCCGAAGCCCTGCACCAGGTGACCATAACCATGTCCGACAGAGGACTGCCCTTGTCATACCGCCACATGCACGGGTTCGGCAGCCATACCTACAGCATGATCAACGCCGACGACAAGCGGACCTGGGTCAAGTATCACTGGCGCACGCGGCAGGGCATCAGGAACCTCACGGACCGGGAGGCGGAGGAGCTTGTCGGCCGCGACCGGGAAAGTCATCAGCGCGACCTCTACGAGTCTATTGAAAAAGGCGATTTCCCGCGTTGGGATTTTTACATCCAGGTCATGACCGAGGAACAGGCCAGAAACCACAAGGAAAATCCTTTTGATCTCACCAAGGTCTGGAGTCAGAAGGAATACCCGCTTATTCCCGTGGGCGTGCTGGAAATGAACCGCAACCCGGATAACTACTTCGCGGATGTGGAACAGGCGGCCTTTGACCCGGCCAGTATTGTTCCGGGGCTGGGTCTCTCCCCCGACAAGATGCTCCAGGGGAGGCTTTTTGCCTACGGCGACGCCCAACGCTACCGTCTGGGCATAAACCACAAGTCCATACCTGTGAACGCGCCGCGCTGCCCCTTCCATGCCTATCACCGCGACGGCCGGATGCGGGTTGACGGCAATTACGGTTCCACCCTGGGTTATCAGCCCAACAGCATGCGGGAATGGAACGAGCAGCCGGAATTCAGGGAGCCGCCGCTCGAAATTCAGGGAGCCGTGGACGCGTACGAGCCGAAGGACGATGCCTCGGACGACTGTTTCTACCAGCCCGGAGACTTGTACCGCCTGATGACGGAGGACAAGAGAATTCTGCTGATTGAGAACACGGCCAGGAATATTGACGGCGTTTCTGAAAATATCAAGTACCGCCACGCGGCTCATTGCCTGCTGGCGGATCGGGAATACGGCGGGCGCCTCTCCGACGCCCTGTCCTTGAAACCGGACAGAGTGAGGAGCCTGTCGCAAATGACCCATGACGAACGGATGAAAGCCACCGCCATGAAGTAGGGAAAGCGCGGGGGACTTTTTCGCGGCAAGGATTTGCAGGCAAATCCTTGCCGCGCATTTCAAGTGTGAAAAACCCTGAATTCTGAAACGGCCGGTGAATTTTCACTCAACCGCTGACGTGAATTCACGTATTCTTTCGACCGCCTTCCCGAATTCGAAAGCCATGACCAGCATGTCTATCCCCTCAACCAGCGCCCGCTGGCCGGGGGAGAGTTCCATGCCGAGGCATTCCGCCAGCAGATTGTTTACCGCATGGGCGTCCATGGAGATCAGGGCCTGTTTCAACTCGTCCAGTTTTTGGAACAGCGCGCCGTTTTCCGCCGCGTCCCCGGTGGCCTCCCTGCCGCTCAGGCCCGGAAGCACAAGATCAAAGGCGCCGGTCAATGTTTGCAGTTCGTCCAGGAAGGATTGCGTTTCCTTTTTCAGAAGACCGGCGTCGCCGTTGGAAGCGGCATTTTCGAGCCGCATGGCGGAAAACGCCAGCGGCCCCGCGCCGATTGTCCGCAGGGAGCCTTTCAGCGCATGCGCGGCATTGGCGTAGGCGGAAAGATCGCCCTCGGCAAGCGCCGTCAGCAGCCGGGGCATCAGCGTTTCGCAATCCTGGCGGAAAACGGAAAGGACGCCGGCGTAAGCCGATTGGCGGCCGCCGACGTTTTTTATCCCCTTTTCCA
>JAISXC010000068.1 GCA_031270875.1 Desulfovibrio sp. | reverse complement strand
TAGGCGGCGATGCCCTGCTCGGTATTGGCGCAGGCATGTCCGTGGGGAATGTCCAGAATCACCATGAGGGAGAGACCATGGGCGGCATCCACGAGCTCGCGGAATTCGTCGGGGGTGCCGAAACGCGAGGAAGGAGCGAAGTACGAACTGACCTGATAACCATAGGAGCGGTACAGGGGATGCTCCAGTATGCCCATGAGCTGGACAGCAGTGTACCCGGCGGCCTTGATGCGAGGCAGTATGTCGGCGGTAAAATCCCTGTAGGAACCGACACTTCGTTCCTGACGGGCGAGAGCGGACTGCGCCATGCCCACATGAGCCTCATAAATGCGCGGAAAAACAGTTTTCGCGGGACGGCTATGCCGGAAACGGTAGGGTTTTTCCGGCGCCCAAAGCCGGGCGCACCACTGGGCGGGCAACACGGCATCCTGCTCCACCCATGAGGCAAAGGCCGGCACACGGCGCAAAGCGCCCTGACCCGACCCTTGGCTTCGGGGCGTGACGCGCAGTTCCATGTAAGTTCCGTGGGCAAGGACGTTTTCCGGCAGCGTCAACTGAAAAATGCCGTTTTCCAGCCGCCGGAAGCGGTACGCGGCATGCCGCTGGAAGTTGAGTCGGTCCGTGGTCAGCCAGAGAGCTTCGGCGTTGGGCATATACTCGCGCAAACGCCATGAGAAGGCCCCGTCGGCCCGCCGCGTTTTATGAATTCCCAGGCTCGCGTGCAAAGCTGCGTAGGACCGCAGGGAGCCATAGGCCCCAACAATGCGCTTGTACTCCTCGCTGAACCGGCTGGCGCGCCGCTCAAGGAATTCACGGTAAGCCGCAAGCGTGGCGTCTTCCAGCGGATTACCGGGAATCTGCAACATGTCCCCCACGAGAGCGTATTTCCCGCAGGTTCAGCAATGCGCGCGCCACTGTTTGCCTGACAGCGCCGCCAGCCCCAGCACCAGAGCCTGTGTGCCCTTGCTGCCCTGTCCCTGCGCCTGCATGGCGCGGTACATTTGTTCCGCGGCCGTCAGACCGGGCAGAACAATGCGCATACGGCGGCATTCTTCCAGGCAGAGGCCCAAATCCTTGATGAAGTGGTCAATGAAAAATCCCGGCTCATAATCGCCCTTCATGACCCGGCGGCCGAGATTGCCCATGGCGAGGCTGCCCGCGGAGCCGGGCACAACAAGATCCACCCACTTGGCGACGTCAAGACCCGCCTCCTGGGCAAAAAACAATGATTCGCACACGCTGAACATCACGCCGGCAATGGCGATCTGATTGGCGAGCTTGCCGCGCTGGCCGAAGCCCGCCGGGCCGCAGTGGAGAACATTACGGCCCATTTTTTCAAGACAAGGTTTGATCCTGTCATAGCCGGCCTTATCCCCTCCCACGAAAATGGAGAGTCGGGCGTCGCGCGCGCCAACATCCCCACCGGTCACGGGAGCGTCCAGGGCGATGCAGCCCCTGTCGGCCGCGGCTTTTGCAATGCGCTCGGCAAGTGTGGGGGAAGAAGTCGTCATGTCACACAAAATTCCGCCATTGGCGAGCCCCTTAAGCGCGCCCAGTTCGCCCAGCATGACTTCTTCGACATCCCTGGGGTAACCGACAATGGAAAAAACAACATCCGACACGGCGGCCAGAGCGCTCGGGTTTTCGGCCCATTGCGCTCCCTTTTCGAGCAGAGGTCCGGCTTTTGCCTTTGATCGGTTATAAACAGTCAGGGGAAAACCCGCCGCCAAAATGTGGCCCGCCATGTGCCCACCCATAACGCCTGTGCCTATCCACCCGATACGCAATTTTTCAGACATGATACACTCCTTGTGGCTACAACTGGGTCACGCTAGAAATTATCCGGCAGGCGCGTTCAACCGCGCGAGCCTTTCTCCCGAATCCGGCGTTGCCGCGGCGCCGCAGGCGCAGGGCTGACAATCGCTGTTTATCCGCTGCTGGCCCGTATTCCCTCCAGTACTCCGTCAAGGTCAACCACCTTGACGGCATGGCGTCGCAAATCATTGGCGAGCAGGGGAACAGAAGCAACCACCTCGGTTCGTATCCCTTCATCGCGCAGGGCTTCCACCATGGGGGTATAGTCACCGTCCGACGCCACCAGAATGACAAAATCCGGACGCAGTTTCATGGCCAGAATCAGCGTTCTGATCATCAAACGCTGGTCGTCGCTCTGTTTGAAACCGCTGGGAGAATTCTGGCTTCGTTTGGAAGGACATTCGATAACTCTCACGCCGCACATTTCAAGCGCATAGCGCTTCTTTTCAAACTGCTGCCTGGCCTGCGCCAAGGCTTCCACCGTGTCGTCTTCCGGCACACGCAACTGTAGCGTGCAAATAATTTCAATAATATCAATATATTCTCTGGAGAAGTGGGAAATAAACTCCTGTACGGGAAAATACGGAAAGCCCATTTCCTTGGCCCTTCGCTCGCTGGGGAGGAGATCAATCGCAACCAACTTTTTGATTTTCATCAAGAATTCCTTTCAGCTCCGGGGATAAAAAACATTTCCGCCAGTTTCCGCATGGTGCATGTTCAGCGCCTGCTTGTCAAGGTTTCCACAAGACGGCAGAGCATCATCAGGCGGACATTCCCGTGTTTTTTAAGGGCAAGCTACGGCAGAACCTGAACGGGCAGGCCCGGGGCCAGCCGCACCTGTCCTTCAATGACAACATTGTCGCCTTCGGTCACATCGCCCTCAATCACGTTTTGATCCCGATATTCAAAAAGCGTGGACACCTTGCGGTACGCGGCTTTGTTGTCCTTGTCCACCACGTAGACGTAGGAGCCCTCCCGGCCGGACTGCACGGCGCGGCCGGGCACGGTAAGAGCGCCCGCGGCGATGCCGAGGGGCAGTTCCACCTGGACAAACTGCCCGGGCCACAAGCGCCGGCTCTGATTGTCAAAGTTGGCGCGCAGGCGGATGGTGCCGGTGCGCGTGTCCACGGCATTGTCAATCAGCGTCAGTACGCCGTTTTCGGCAATGCCGCCCGTGGGCGTGGCGTTGACCTTTACCGGGCCTACGCGCATGCGCTCCTGAATGAGGGGGAGACGCGCTTCCGGCACGGAAAAAAGCACGTAAATGGGCAACAGGGTGTCAATGGTGACAATGGGCGTGGCGTCGGTGTTTTTTACCATGTTGCCCTTGTCCACGTTGAGCGGGCCCACTCTCCCGTCGATGGGCGCGGCAATGGTACAGTAGGAAAGATCAAGTTCCGCGCTCTCCACAGAAGCCTTGTCCGCCTGCACGGTGGCTCCCAGCGCCGCCACGTCGGTGATGGTTTTGTCATAGGCCTCCCGGCTCACGTAGCCGCCGCCCGCAAGCTGGCTGTAACGGCGCATGTCGTCCTCGGCCTTGTTCAACTGCGCCTGATCCTTGGCAAGGATGCCGCGCCTTTCACGCAGTGTCGCTTCGAAGGGGCGTGGATCAATGGTGATGAGAGGCTGCCCCCCGGTGACATCCTGACCTTCGGTAAAATGTATCCGCTGGATTTCTCCGGTAACGCGGGATTTGACCTCCACCGTGGCGGAAGCCTTGACGTTGCCCACGGCGTACAGCAGTTGCGGAACGTCAGCCCGCCGGACGGCGGCGACACGCACCGGAGCCGGAGGGGGGCCGGCATTGTTGTCGCCTGATCCGGAACAGGAGGCAAGAGACGGCAGTGCCAATACGAAAAGCAGAATAAGGCGCGGCAAAACGTACATGATGCTCCACAGATAGGTTGTGGCGGCGGGGGACACAAGCGTTGCCGCCGGGGAAAACGCCACAAAAAGCCTTGCGTTTTTTCCGCTTGTATATCACTTCTATCTGTCCGGCAAGCATCGTGACGCGGATTGAAATGACCATCGAATTATCAACAGTGGCATGGTATCCATTACGCATGGTTTCCCGCGCCGCTTCCGGCGGTTCGGAAAAAATACGGCGAGCGCGGCCGAAGAAAGGAAAACGCAGTGGCAAAAAACCGTGCATTGCAGCAGTGGCGGGTAGAGGACTCCATTGAGCTGTACGGCGTCCGCAACTGGGGGGCCGGATATTTTACGATTTCCGAGGCGGGCGAGGTGGTCATCTGTCCGCAGGGACCCAAAGGGCCGCAGATACCCATTCCGGAGATCATTGCCGGTCTGCACGAGCGCGGTTACGACATGCCGGTGCTTCTGCGCGTGGAAAACATTCTGGACGCGCGTATTGCCAACATCCACGAATCATTCCGCAAAGCCATCAGGGGTCTGTCATACAAAGGGGCTTTTCGGGGGGTTTTCCCCATCAAGGTCAACCAGCAGCAGCAGGTGGTGGAAAAAATAGCCCACTTCGGAGCGCAGTACCACCACGGCTTTGAGGTGGGTTCAAAGGCGGAACTCATTGCGGCTGTTTCCCTGTTGCGTGACCCGGAGGCCTGCCTCATCTGCAACGGTTACAAGGACGAGGAATTTATCGACCTCGGGCTCCAGGCCCTGCGGCTCGGCTGCAACCTCTTTTTTGTTCTGGAAATGCCGGGAGAACTTGACACGCTGCTGGAACGCGGCAAGGCGCTCAATGTGCGGCCCAACATAGGCGTGCGGGCCAAGCTCGCCGTCAAGGCGGGCGGGCACTGGACGGACTCCGGCGGGGAGCGCTCCACCTTCGGTCTTTCCCCGGCGCAGATAGTGGATGTGGTGGACAGGCTCAAATCCCGCGGCATGCTGGATTGCTTCCGCCTGCTGCACTATCACCTGGGCTCGCAGGTGCCCAATATACGCGACATCCGCACGGGCGTGATGGAAAGCGCCAGGCTTTACGCGGGCCTTGTGCAGGAAGGCGCGCCCATGGGCTTTCTGGATCTCGGCGGCGGCCTTGCGGTGGATTATGACGGCTCGCACACCAACTATATTTCCTCGCGCAATTACACGCTGGACGAATACTGCGCCGACGTGGTGGAAACCATCATGAGCATTCTGGATGAGCAGCAGATCCCCCATCCCAATATCATCACCGAATCCGGCCGCGCCACAGTGGCCTATTACTCGGTGCTGCTGTTCAATATCCTGGATGTGAGCACGGTGGAAGAAGTGCATCTGCCGGACACCCTGCCCGAGGATACGCCGGAGCCGGTGCGCAATCTGCATGAGGCTTTTTCCGGCATATCTCTGCGCAATCTGCAGGAATGCTACAATGACGCCGTCTATTACCGGGACGAAATGCGCCAGCTTTTTTTCACCGGCCGTGTCACGCTCCGCCAGCGTACACTCGCGGAGCGTTTTTTCTGGGCCATTATCATGCGCATAGCCCGGGAAAAAACCAAACTGAAAAATGTCCCCCGCGACCTGGAAGACATAGACGTGAGCCTGGCGGATATCTACTATGGCAACTTCAGCGTGTTTCAGTCCCTGCCGGATTCCTGGGCCATAGATCAGCTTTTTCCCATCATGCCGGTGCACCGGCTCAAGGAATTTCCCTCGCGCCAAGGCATCATCTCGGACATCACCTGCGACTCCGACGGACGCATTGCCCACTTCATTGACCCGCAGGGCATGAAGCCCACCCTTGACCTGCACCCGTTGCGCGAAGGGGAGGAATATTACCTCGGCGTATTTCTTGTGGGGGCCTATCAGGAAACTTTGGGAGATCTGCACAATCTCATGGGAGACACCAATGTGGTCTCCATCCGCGCAGCCGAGGACGGGACATACGAATACGTGCGGGAAATTCGCGGAGATACGGTTGCGGATATCCTCTCGTATGTCGAATACGAACCGCGCCGCCTTCTGGAAGACCTGCGTGTCACGGCGGAAAAGGCCGTGAAGAACGGACGCATTTCGCCCAGCGAACGCTTTGCCATCATGCAGACTTTTGAAGACGGCCTGCGGGGCTATACCTATTTTGAGAGATAGCGGCGGCCGCTGCATTTTCCCCTGCCGCCGTTTCCGGCGGCAGGGAGCATGGCTCAGATGGCGGCCTCGGCGGGCGGGCCTCCACGCTCCCGGAACTTGTACTGGAACATCAGGGGCAGGGCATCCGCCGCGTCCGGATTGTACTCAAACATGACAGCCGTGCCGAAACAGGAAAAATACTTGCTGCCGTCAGGATGGAAGGCCACATTTTCATTGTAGCCGATGATGCCCTGCGCGCCCTTGCTCATGGCGCGGCCGGCCATGCCGAAAAAGGCTTCTTCCGAGTCAAAGCCCCGGCAGCAGACAAGCCCCAGCACCTTGACGATGCGCCGCCCCTTTACCTGATGGGTTGTGACCACGGGAAAGCGGCCC